>QIHS01000278.1 GCA_003229095.1 Woeseia sp.
CGATTGTGGTTGGCTTGCGTATCCGGCATCTCGACCCCCGCAAACTGGCCATTGTTGGGCTGTTCCTGCTTGCGGTGTTCGACGCAGCCTCTGCGTTCGCGGGCGATCTGCCTGTCTGGCTTTTTGTCGCATTCAGATTTGTATCAGGGCTCGGCGGCGCGATTGCGTATGCGGCAGTCATGGCGTCGGTCGCGGCCACCTCAAACCCTGAGCGAGGATTCGGCATCTTCATGGCGTTTCAGTTCGGCATGAGTTCCATCGGCTTGTATGGCTTGCCCTACCTGTTACCGGAGGTCGGTGTTGTCGGCATGTATCTCGCAATGGCCGCTGCGGCGGCGATTTCCCTTCTCTTTCGCGACGCTGTTTTGCACAGATCGAAAATGTCAGAAGAGTCCGCCATTGAATTACACATGTTGCTCAAACCTGCTGCGCTACTCGCGATGTTTGGCATCGGACTCTATGAAGTCGCAAATTTTATCCACTACACTTACGCCGAGCGAATTGGTGTTGGATTCGCTTTTTCAGATTTCGAGATTGGAGAGACGCTTGGGCTTGCAACGCTGCTTGGTGTGCCCGCAGGACTGGCAGTGGTCTGGATAGGAGATCGTTTCGGTCAGCTAAAGCCGTTGTTGCTCGCTATAGCGCTCGCCATCGGCGCTCTTGTCTGGCTCCTGATGCCGACCGGACCTGAAACCTATGTTGTGTCAATGTGTTTACTTGGCATGTCGTGGGCATTCGGACTTGCGTATTTCTATGCTATTGAAGCGCGCCTGGATCCAGGTGGCAGTGTCGTCGTTGTGGGTGGTTTTTTTACGGCTGGCGGAAGTGCCGTTGGTCCTGCGCTGGCTGCGCTTCTCGTGCAGCCCGGCAATTTCGACAAGGTGTTGCTCGCAGCGATCGGTGTTTACGTCGCGGCGTCTATTTTGGTGATGTTGTGCGTGCGCTATAGCAAGAATTAGGCGCTGCCACAGGTCGGGCAATCAACGCGTTTTCCAATTGACAATTTGCGCCATTCGCTGGCATGTGCGTCGTAAAGATGCAGTTGGCTTGATTCTGTTGCAATGCCTGCGATCGATTTCAGCGCTTCGACGGCCATCATGGTGCCGATGACGCCGGGCACGGGCCCCAGCACACCATTGCCAGCACAATCTTCCAGCGATTCGTCAGCTTCCTGGTAAAGGCAGTGGTAACAGGGTGAGGACGTGTAGTCGGGTCCGAATACTGCAAGTTGTCCTTCCAGTCTTATCGCTGCGCCTGAAACCAGTACGCGACCACGCGTCACAACTGCTTGGCTGACCTGAAATCGTGTGGCGAAATTATCGCTGCAGTCGAGCACGATATCGGCTTGACTGACCGCTGCCGAAAGTGCGTCATCACTTAATCGATCCGGCAGTTTGGTCAATTTCACATCCGGATTCATCGTGGCCAGCCGAGCTGCCGCACATTCGGTCTTTAACTGACCGACATCCCGAGGACCATAGAGTGTTTGTCTGCCAAGATTGGTTTCATCCACAGTGTCGAAATCGCACAGCAACAATTGGCCGACGCCGGCACATGCGAGATAGCTGGCCGTTGCGCAGCCGAGGCCACCAAGACCGATGATCAGAGCAGTCGATTCGCAAATTCGAGCCTGACCGTCGTCGCCGATTTGGTCTAGCGCGATTTGTCTTGCATGGCGAGTCATTGCCTAATCATCGGCCTGGACAGACACAATACTAACGGGCTCAAGAGGAACATCCTGGTGACCTCCCTGGTTGCCGGTCGGCACGGCAGCAATTGCATCGACAACATCCATGCCATCGACGACTTTGCCGAAAACAGCGTAGCCGAAATCTCGTCCGCTGTGATCGAGGAATGCATTGTCATTGAGATTGATAAAGAACTGCGAAGTCGCGCTGTCGACCACGCCAGTTCTGGCCATTGCAAGCGTGCCACGCAGGTTCTTTTCCCCGTTGTCGGCTTCGTTCTTAATTGAGTCGCGTGTCTGTTTTTCCGTCATATCGGAAGTCATACCACCGCACTGGACCATGAAGTTGGGGATGACCCGGTGAAATATGGTATCGGCAAAATATCCATCCGCAACATACTGGCGAAAATTTTCACAGGAGATCGGTGCGGTTTCTTCGAATAGTTCGACGACGATGTCGCCATGGCTGGTTGATATTGTGATCACATCAGGTCTCTTCAGTTGGGGGTGGGGGAGTATATAAGAAAGTCACAGGTGCAGCATTTGTGAGTTGTTAGGTCGCATTTAGCCGAGATACGCGGGTATTGCCGGTTTTCCTGGCATCGCAAGCTGGATGAATGAAGGTCCGATTACTATTGCGCTTGTTGAAGAAAGACGGCTGGGTGCTCGTTCGGACACGGGGCAGTCATCGCCAATTCAAGCATTCCACGAAACCATGAACGGTAATTGTATCCGGACAACCCAGGATCGAAGTTCCAGCGGGCACACTGAGGAGTCGTTTGCTGCGTTCACCGCGACGCGGCTACTGCCGAGTGCCTTGTTCGAGCGCTAGCCAGCGAGTTGAAAGGAAGACACCTTTATCGACTCGCCACAGTTACTCGGGGAAACCCTGCCATGTCTTTGTGCACCGCAATGCCGGACCAGCGGGCTTTGCCAAGAATCGCCTCGACCGCATCTTGCTGCGTGTCGCCGTGTTCCATGAACAATTTTCCACCTGCTTTGATAATGCTCGCAGCATCGGCGGCAATGAGGCGAATGGCGTCCAGCCCGTCGTTCCCCGATACCAGTGCGTTGCGGGGTTCGTGGCGAAGTTTCTCCAGGTCAGGGTCATTGTCCGGTACATAAGGCGGGTTTGTCGCGATCAGGTCGAACGAGTCTGACTTGACCGGTTCAATCCAGTCGCCGAGCAGGAATTCAATGTTGGGAATGGAGAGTTGCCGCGCGTTTTGCCTGGCGATTGCCAATGCATCCTCACTTACATCGGTGGCAACGACATCGCATTCGGGACGCTCTTTGGCAATCGCAAGCGCGATTGCCCCACAGCCCGTACCGAGATCGAGCACACGACATTTCGTCGCTCGCGGAATTTCCTGCAGGACCAGATTGACAAGTATTTCGGTTTCCGGTCGCGGCACCAGTGTCGCCGGACTCACCATGAGGGTCATCGACCAGAATTCTTTTTCGCCGGCGATATAAGCCATCGGTAAGCCGTCGATGCGCAGCTTCAATGTATTCTGAAAGCGCTCAACGCCCGCCCGGTCCAGCTCTTCCTCAGCATGGGCGAACAGGTAGCTTCTCGGGATATCAATTGCACGGGCAAGCAGCAGTTCCGCGTCCAGCCTCGGGCTGTCGCTGACTTTACTCAGGGCTTCAGTCGCGCCTGACAGCGCCGTGCCGATGCTCAGAAAATCATTCAATGGTGGCCATCCTTCGCGTACCATGGCCGCACCTCGACCATGGCAGAAATAGTAATGCAAGTTTACGCAAATGTACTGGAGATGGTTGGCCGGACGCCCATGCTTGAGCTTACGCAAATGGACACCGGTCCTTGCCGGCTCTTTCTCAAACTGGAATTGATGAACCCGGGCGGCTCCATAAAAGACCGCATCGGCGTGTCAATGATCGAAGAAGCCGAGAAGCGTGGCGACATCAAGCCCGGTGACACGCTGGTGGAAGCAACTGCCGGGAACACAGGCCTTGGGCTGGCACTGGTTGCTGCACAAAAGGGTTATCAACTGATTCTCGTATTGCCCGACAAGATGAGCCAGGAAAAGATCTTCAATCTGCGCGCGATGGGTGCCGAGGTGGTGCTGACCCGCTCCGATGTCGGTCGTGGACATCCAGAGTACTACCAGGACCTGGGCAAACAAATTGCGGAAGACAAGGGTGCCTATTTCATCAATCAGTTTGGCAATTCGGACAATCCGCTGGCGCACATTGCAACGACCGCGCCCGAAATACTGGAACAAATGGGCGGCGACGTCGACGCCATCGTTTTGGGTGTTGGTTCGAGTGGCACCGTCAGCGGCATCAACCAGTACCTGCAGGAGCATTCGCCGCAAACAGAGCTGGTTCTCGCCGATCCGGTGGGTTCAGTCGTAGCCGACTACATTCATACCGGCGAGTTTGGCGAAAGCAGCGCATGGCTGGTGGAGGGCATTGGAGAGGACTTTATCCCCTCAATTGCCGATTTTAGTGGCATTGGCACGGCGTACAGCATTTCCGATGCCGAGTCCTTTAGCACAGCACGCGAGCTGCTACGCAAAGAAGGCGTGCTGGCTGGATCATCCACTGGAACGCTGCTATGTGCGGCACTCAGGTTCTGTCGCGAGCAGACAGAAGAAAAAAGGGTGGTTACACTTGCCTGCGATACCGGCAATAAATATCTCTCAAAATTATTCAACGATTTCTGGCTTGAAGACCAGGGCTTCATCACTCGAAAGACTTATGGTGATTTGCGCGATTTGATCGGCCGACTGCACGGTGAACAAGCAACGATTACAGTGGGCCCAACCGATATTCTGACCACCGCACACAATCGTTTGCGTAATGCAGGTTTTTCGCAGTTGCCAGTGATGGATGAGGGCCAACTTGTTGGTGTTGTCACCGAAGACGCTATTATCCAATACGCCTTTGGTAAGCCGGACCTGATGAATTCCACTGTCAACGAAGCGATGCAAACTGCCTTCATACAGTTGGAGAAAGACACGAGTGTCAATAACCTGGTGGCGATGCTGTCAGTGCAACCCTATGCGGCCGTTATGGATGGAAAAGCGTTTCTGGGGCTAATAACCCGCGCCGACGTACTTAACCACTTGCGCAAACAAATGTAGACCAACACCAATCACCCCCCCTTCGGTACCGATGCGAAATCAGGTCCCCAGAGCAGCCAACTGGTCAGCTTGATGCTCGGCGAGCAAAGGGTCGACGACCTGATCCAGATTGCCGCTGAGAATTTCATCCAGTTTGTATAGCGTCAGGTTAATGCGGTGGTCGGTGACGCGACCTTGTGGATAGTTGTAGGTTCGAATGCGTTCCGAACGATCACCGGATCCCACCAGCGTTTTTCTGGTCTGCGCCTGTTCCTGCTCCCGCCGGGACCTGGCCTGCAACAGCGACATCGCCCGCGCGCGATTTTTGTGTTGCGATCTTTCATCCTGGCACTCGACCACGATGCCCGTTGGCAAATGCGTCACGCGTACCGCGGAATCGGTTTTGTTGACATGCTGACCGCCTGCACCGGAAGCGCGGTAGGTATCTATTCGCAGGTCGGCAGTATTGATATCGATTTCTTCCACTTCGTCCGCTTCGGGAAGTATGGCAACGGTGCAGGCCGACGTATGGATGCGTCCCTGAGATTCAGTTGCGGGCACTCTTTGCACCCTGTGAACTTCAGGCGCGCGTATATGTTGTTGCCGGTAACGCGGCAAACAATTTCTTTGTAGCCGCCATGATCACCTTCGCGCGCGCTGATAATTTCGATCGGCCAGCGCATATTTTCTGCATATTTCGAGTACATGCGATAGAGGTCGCCAGCGAAGATCGCGGCTTCATCGCCGCCGGTACCCGCACGGATTTCCAGGAAAACATTGCTGTCGTCATGCGGGTCGGGCGGAATCAGCGATTTCTGCAATTTACGCTGTATCGTCTGGCGAGTATCGTTCAGTGAGGTCAGTTCCTCCTCACCCATGCTGCGAATCTCTTTGTCTTTATCCGCGGCCATCTCTTCGGCGGCGGCAATATCCCCGATCAGCGCCTCATGCTGGCTGAACAGACTGATCACCGGTTCCAGCCTGGCATATTCCCTGGATAGGTTTCGAAACTGGTTCTGATCGCCAATAACGTCAGGATCAGCAAGCAGCCCGGCGATTTCTTCAAACCTGTCCCGGGTGGATTCGAGTTTGTGTCGAATGGATTCTTTCATTGTTCAGTTTTTCTGATTGAGGCCA
Source organism: Woeseia sp. (assembly GCA_003229095.1). Lineage (GTDB taxonomy): Bacteria > Pseudomonadota > Gammaproteobacteria > Steroidobacterales > Woeseiaceae > SZUA-117. The sequence continues at coordinate 5,917 of QIHS01000278.1, forward strand.
AACAACTCACGAATAGCATCGATCAATTCCTTTTCAGATTTCTCGCCAGCCTCGCGCAGGCGCACGCTGGGATGGTGCAACAATTTCTTCAGCAACGCCGAAGTGGCGTAATCAAGCACTTCGTCTTTGTCTGCGCCTTTCGCCAGCCGTCGTCGCGCCTGGTCCAGCACTTGCCCACGCAGCTCTTCAGCGTGGTCACGCAATGCTGTGATCACCGGCGCAACTTCTTTGCTGCGTTCGATACTCAGATAACGTCGCGCCTCATCTTCAAGTATTCGTCTGGCATCCACTGATGCAATTTCACGACTTTGCTGTCCCTCGAGAACAACTTTGTCCAGATCATCGACAGTGTAAAGGTAAACGTCATCCAGGTGAGCGATGTCAGGATCGAGATCACGCGGCACAGCAATGTCTACCGCAAACACAGGTCTGTGCTTCCTGGTTCTGATTGCTGCACTCATCTGTTCCACGGTGACGACATGCGCGCTGCTTGCCGTTGAGCTGATCAGGATATCCGCCTCGGGCAATGTGCCTTCGAGTTCGGACAAGGGCAGGGCGAAACCGTCAAACTGTGTGGCGAGCTTTTGTGCTCGCGCAAGATCGCGATTGGCGATAAACAATCGCCCGATTCCTTTGCGCTCGAGATGTTTCGCGACCAGTTCTATCGTGACGCCCGCGCCAATCAGCAACGCGGTGTGTTGCGAAAAGCCGGCAAAAAACTGATTGGCGAGGCTAACGGCTGCATAAGCAATTGAGACAGGATTAGCACCTATATCAGTATCCGTGCGAACTTTTTTTGCTACTGAAAACGTGTGTCGAAAAAGACGGCTTAACGCCTGGCCTGCAGCACCGAGTTTTTCCGATTGTCGAAAAGCGTCCTTCAGCTGGCCCAGTATCTGTGGCTCGCCAAGCACCATCGAATCGAGTCCGCAGGCAACCCGGAACAGGTGCTGAATTGCCGCCTCTTTGTCGAGTATAAAAAGAGCATCCCTGGCGGGCTGGTCCAGCCCCTGATCTTCGTGTAACCAGTTGCGCAGCAATTGCTGGCCTGACGCTGTCGTCTCCACGAAAAACTCGGTGCGATTGCAAGTCGAAAGCACGACCGCTTCAGTCACACCGTCGAGTTGCGTGACTGCCGCCAGTACGCGATCGATTTCAACGCCAGTGAACACGACCTGTTCGCGTAATTCGACAGGTGCCGTGGTATGGTTCAGGCCGAGAATATGGAGCGGCATCGTGGTACCCGGATCCAGGGTTGTAAACAACGCGTATGATAAGCGAACTGATGGCGCAGTTCCTTGTCTGTGTTCACTACGTATGGCAAAAACTCGATCAATGGAATGACAAGAACCCGCACTTTGACAACAACGACCTGCTTTATTCAGCCAGCCCGCATCCTGATTGGATGCCTTGCAGTCGTCCTGTTCTCCTCCTCCGCCTTCGCCGATGACGAATCTGATGAAGTGGCGGCGCTGATTCTCGCAGCTGAAATGGCGCTCGAGCAGCAGGAGTACCAGGTTGCGTCAATAAAATACCGCCAGGCAGCGGAATTGAGCGATGACGCTGAGGTTGCCATGCAAGCGACCCGGATCGGGTTCAGCTATGGCTTCAACGAGGACGCTATGCGCGCGGCAAAACGCTGGGCAAAGCTTGCGCCGGACAATGACGAAGCCGCGCTCTACGTCGCGCAACTCCACCTTCGTAGCGGAGAAATTCGCCAATCCCGAAAGGCCTTTGAGTCGTTGCTGAAACAAGGCGATCAGCCCGTCGATGAGCGATTGCTGGCCCTTGTGCCAGTGCTTTCGCGCGAAGATCCGGAACATGCCTACGAGCTCATGCGACAACTCGCGAAGCCGTATTCAGATTCAGCGTTCGCCCACTACGCAGTTGGGGTTCTGGCGCTTCAGGCGGGCGACATGGACACTGCAGCGGAACGATCCCTGAAAGCGGTCGAAATCGATTCAGAGTGGGTGAAACCACACCTCTTATATGCGCGCTCACTGTTGTTGTCTGGCGACAGCGATGCTGCCATTGATTACACGGCAAGGCTGGTTGGTGACGATCCGGATCCCGACCCCGAAGCGCGGCTTGAACTGGCCGTCATGCTGGTTTCTGCCGGTCGTGACGACGATGCGCTAAGCCAGGTCAACCAGATCTTGCTGGAACAGCCCTATCGAACCGACGCGCTGCGCCTGATGGCCGATTATCAATTTTCGTCTCGACCACATGGATGCAGCCAAGGCCGATTTCGAAGATCTGCTGAAAAGCGGCAACTACCGTATGGATGCGCTTTATTATCTGGGCCGTATTGCGGACATGCAGTCAGATCAGACGACTGCCATTCGCTATTACTCGCAGGTTATCGGCGGCAGCAACGCAGTACTCTCGCAAAGTCGCGTTGCCGGTTTGCTGGCGCAGCAGGGCAAAGATGAAAAGGCGCTCGAGCATCTGACCCGGTTCGCTCAGGTCAATCCGCGGTTTGCGGTCGACATGTTGCGTGCCAAAGGCCAATTGCTGGTCAGCATGGACAGGCACATCGAAGCGCTGGCGCTGTTTGACCAGGTGATGGACTATCGACCGGACAATGAGGGCATTCAGCTCGGCAGGGCAGAGCTGCTGCTGAGAATGGACCGGCTGGACGACGCGATCAGTCAATACCGGTTAACGCTCAAGCGCTGGCCGGAAAGCGCCATGTCGATGAACGCGCTGGGCTATACGCTTGCTGATCGCACCGAAGAATATACAGAGGCCGCAGAGCTCATTGGCAAAGCGCTGGCACTCACGCCCGATAGTGCGGCGATCATGGATAGCTGGGGCTGGGTTCTCTATCGGCAAGGGAAAGCGGAAGAGGGGCTGGGCTTTCTGATGGATGCCTATGAAATATTTCGCGACCCGGAAATTGCCGGGCACATCGTCGAGGTGTTGTGGTCACTGGACCGTCACGACGAGGCAAGAGATGCACTAAAAGACGCAGAGCTTCTGTTTCCGGAGAGCGAGTTTCTCAAAGAAATGCAAGAGCGATATGGCCCGGAGACGCCTTAGCTGCAAGGCTAGCCTGCGATCTTGGGTCATCAATCCCGGCGTTCTGATCGTCCTGGCCAGTTTGGCGGGATGCGCAGCTCAGGACCGCATTCTTATACCCGATAGTGAAGTCTGGGAGACGCGCAAAGCGATTCTCGAGCAATCCGATGAATGGGAATTTGCCGGGCGCATCGGCGTCAGCGCTGGCAGCGAGGGCTTTAATGGCAAGTTGTGGTGGCGCCAGGATGGCGTCGTATTTCGCGCACGCATCAGCGGACCACTTGGCGCGGGCACTATCTTTATCAACGGTGTCGGCGGCGAGATGACCCTGACAGATCGCGATGGCGTGGTCACCGAACTTCGCGATGCAGAAGTTGAGTTGCGGGCACGATACGGCTGGACCATTCCGCTGACCAGTTTGCGCTACTGGGCACTCGGAATTCCGGATCCTGCATCGCCGGCAGAGGTACTATTTGACGCGGACGGGCGCCTGAGCGAGTTGTCGCAACGCCGTTGGCAGGTCACCATTGCTCGCTATGCTGAAGGTGGCGGACAAATCATGCCGCGCCTCATCACCGCAGTTAACGATGACCTCAAGGTGCGCCTGGTCATCCACAAATGGACCTTTCGATAGATCATTCTTGCACGGGTATTTGCATTGTTTGACAGCCAAGATTGCGCAGCCCACAATTGCGCGCGTGACGCAGCTTTGATGGGGTGTAGCCAAGTGGTAAGGCAGCGGG
>QIHS01000154.1 GCA_003229095.1 Woeseia sp.
TGATCGGTTCCAGCTCTTGGGCCGGATGTTTCCCTTTGAGCGCCAGCAATTGCCCGTCCTCTCGAATCAGGTGAGCCGAAAGCTCAACCAATCGCGGTAACAACGCCAGTGCCCGGGCGATCACCGTATCAAAGCGTTCGCCGGGTGCATAGTCCTCAGCGCGAGCTTTTAGTGCCGTCGCATTCAAAAGACCCAGCTCACCGATCATCGCACGCACAAAGCTGATCTTTTTGCCGTTGCTGTCGAGCAGCACGAATTCTGTGTCCGGCATGGCGACGGCCAACGGCAAACCCGGAAAACCAGCGCCTGTGCCGATGTCAATAACCCGCGGACCCCTGACGAACGGCCCAACCGCGAGACTGTCCAGAATATGCGCGTGCACAATTTTGTCAGAATCGAGAATCGCGGTCAGGTTGATGCGTTTCCCCCAGCGCTGCAGTTCAGTAAGAAGCAGGACCAGTTTTTGCAGCGCTGCGTCCGATAGTTCGTGGCCCAGGGTCGCTGCGCCAGCCGCTATTTTCCCGGCATTATCGTCGCGATGATTCATGAATCGTTCGCGCTAGTCGCCGAGCAGATGCTCCTTTAAGAAGAGCACGGTGGCCTGCTGGTAGATATCGCGATTTTCTTTCTTGCGATAACCATGGCCTTCATTGAGTGCATTCATGTACCACACGGGCTGGCCACGCTCGCGCAGGGCCTCGACCATTTGTGAAGACTCGGTTACGGGTACACGCGGGTCATTTTCACCCTGCACGATGAACATCGGGACATCCATCTTGTCCACGTTGTTCATTGGCGCGATTTTTTCAAGGTGCGCACGCATCGCCGGGTCACGCTCGTCGCCGTACTCGACGCGTCGCAGGTCGCGACGATAGTCCTGCGTATTCTCAAGGAAAGTGACAAAGTTGCTGATGCCGACAATATCGACCGCGGCCTTCAACTTGTCGCTGTAGTGAAATGCGCTTGCCAGCACCATGTAACCACCATAACTTCCGCCGAAAACGGCCACGCGGTCTGCATCGAGATCCGGCTGTGCAGCAACCCAGTCCAGCAGCGCGCCGATATCCTTCACCGAGTCTTCACGCATGAAACCATTGTCCAGGCCAAGGTAACTCTTTCCATAGCCGGACGAGCCACGCACGTTGGGTATAACGATCGCGACGCCGAGTTTTTCCATCCACATCTGGTAGGTGCTGGAGAAGCCGGGCCGGGCCTGGCCCTCCGGTCCGCCGTGAATCGAGATTACGACCGGGAACGGACCATTGCCCTGCGGTTTGTAGACCCATGCCGGTATCTGACGAGGCGCTCCGTCGACGTTGTCGAAGGTTGGATAGTGCACAAGCTCAGGTGTACGAAACCTCGTTGTGTCGAGGCCGCCGATTTCGCTGCTCGTCCAGCGGGTCAGCATTCCGTATGACAGCGGCTCTGCGCCGAGCGTAAGTACAAAGGTATCGCTTGGCGTTTTCGCAGTGTTGAGCGTCATCGCAAGCTGTTTGTCGTCCGGGCTAAAAGTCAGGCCGAAAGCAAGGCCGGTCGGGATGTTTTCGACGCGTCGATATTCCCGACTCTCCGTGTCCAGCAGGTAAACCCGTGACATGCCATCTTCGTTGGTCGAAAAAGCCAGTCGGCTGCGATCGTGGCTGATCGCGACGCCGCTAACGTCCCAGGGAATTTCATCGGTAATAATGTCAGTGGCGGCACCGGCTTCTGTCGGCTGCCAGGCAAGCTGGCGAAACTCGCCACCCTGGCTGGTAATAAGCCAGAAGCCCGCGTTTTCATCATCGAAAGCAACCGGAAAATTTGAGCTTATGTTGTCGGCACCACCCGCCAGCAAGGTTACATCACCCGTATCGAGATCCAGCAGGTTGACGCGCGAGTCCGCGGCGCTGACATAGTTGGTCACAAGCACCTTGCTGCCGCTGGATGAAAACTCGGCCGCTCCCCAAAAACTGCCGTCCTGCGATTCAAGAACCACTTCTGCGTTATCCGGGTCGTTCGGATCCATCATCCAGATATCGTTGGACGCACCGTTACGCGCCGTGCTGTTGTAGGCAATTCGTGTGCCACGGCGATCCCACAACGCACCGCCGTTCCGCGATTCACCGTCTGTCAGCATCGTGGTCGCACCGCCCGCAGGATCGAGCAGGAAGAGTTGTGCAAATTCGCTGCCGCCGGCATCGCGGCTGAATATAAGGCTGTCACCGCCCGGTTGCCGGGTCAAACCACCAACCGGTTCATCGAAGAAAGTAATCTGCTGCCGCGCACCGCCCGCCACATCGACTTTGTGAATCTGGCTGACGTCGCCGAAGCGGGTCGAGATGTAAATGTTCTCGCTGTCGGCAGTCCAGTCCCGAAAGCCCGCTGAACGCACATTCTGGTAGCGATTCAGATCAGTGACGATTTCTGCAGGGATAGGCGGAATATCTTCCATCACCAACTGGCCATTGTTGGCCGTGCGCGTCACCGGCTCGGCGAGCGCCTCAATCGGTATCAGCAGTGCAAATACAAAACAAAGCCTGACAGTATTGAACATATCCTTCCCCTTTCCTGTTCGGTTTAGGCGACCAGCATTGCCATGAAGTCATCGACAGCCAGCGCTGACAGCGTATCGCGGTCGGCGCATGCAGCGTCGAGCGTTTTCCACTGAGCGGCCTTTAGTTTACCCGACACGCTGTCCACAAATTTCTGTTTTAACACCGGAATGCCTTCGTCGCGTCGACGCCGGTGCCCGATGGGATAGTCAACCGCGATTCTATCCGTACTGGTGCCATCTTTGAAAAACACCTGCATCGCGTTGCCGATGTAGCGCTTCTCCGCATCGAAGTAGTCGGCCGTGAATGACTTGTTTTCCACCACTTCCATCTTCTCGCGCAGCGCGTCAACGCGCGGGTCGCCGGCAACATCATCTTCGTAGTCGGCCGCGGTCAGCCGGCCAAAAATCATCGGCACTGCAACCATGTACTGCAGGCAATGATCGCGGTCGGCCGGGTTATCCAGCGGGCCGGTTTTGTCGATAATGCGTACGCCCGGTTCCTGCGTTTCCAGCGCAATGCGTTCGATGTCATCGAGACGGTCTTTCACTTCTGCGTGCAGCGTCATGGCCGCCTCGACCGCCGTCTGTGCATGAAATTCTGCCGGATAGGAAATCTTGAAGAGAATGTTCTCCATGACATAGTTGTCATAGCCCTGCGGGAATTGAAAAGCGTTGCCCTTGAACATGACGTCGTAGTAGCCCCAGGTTTTAGCGGTCAGCGCCGACGGATAACCCATCTCGCCGGTCATCGCGATCAAGGCCAGGCGAACACCTCGGCTGGTCGCGTCGCCGGCTGCCCAGCTCTTGCGTGAACCGGTGTTTGGCGCGTGCCGGTAGGTCCGCAAAGCACAGCCGTCGATCCAGGCATGCGATACCGCATTGATGACCTGCTCACGATTACCGCCGAGCATGCGCGTGACCACTGCCGTTGTCGCCACGCGTACCAGCAACACATGATCGAGGCCAACGCGGTTATAGCTGTTTTCCAGTGCCAGAACGCCCTGGATTTCGTGCGCTTTGATCATCGCGATCAATACATCTTTCATGGTCAACGGCGCTTTGCCGTCAATTTTTGCAATGCGGGAAAGATAGTCGGCAACGGCCAGGATGCCGCCCAGATTGTCGGAGGGGTGGCCCCACTCAGCTGCCAGCCATGTGTCGTTGAAGTCCAGCCAGCGAATCATCGCGCCAATGTTAAAAGCGGCCAGCACCGGGTCTAGTTCATAGGATGTGCCTGGCACGCGCGCACCGCCTGGCATTGTTGCGCCCGGCACGACAGGCCCGAGCAACTTCGTGCAAGCCGGGTAATCGAGTGCCTGAAATCCGCAGGCGAGGGTGTCCATGAGGCAGTAGTGCGCGGTTTCGAAAGCAAGATCGCTGTCGATCTCTGTGTCGCAAACATAATCTGCGATGTCGACCAGCACCTGATCGAATTCGGCTCGTTCCGTCGAACGAATGTCGTGTTGGGACATGTTGGTTTCCTGAATTAACGTAAGAATATCGGGCATCGCATCGGCCGCGAACGCCATTTACAGCGAGCAGTCGCGCGTAGCGTCACGCCAACTGAATGACTACGGGCGGTCGCTTATCGGCACAAATTTTTGCAGGCCCGGACCAATATATTCCGCGGCGGGGCGAATCAGCTTATTGTCCGCCCGTTGTTCCATGACGTGCGCGGCCCAGCCGGTGATGCGCGAACAGACGAATATCGGCGTGAACAAATAAGTCGGTATGCCCATGAAGTGATAAACACTCGCGGCGAAAAAGTCGGCGTTGGCAAAAAGTTTTTTCTCGTCCCACATCACTTTTTCGACAGCCTCGGACACTTCATAAAGCGTCATGTCGCCGGCTTCTGCAGCGAGTGTCTTTGACATGGCTTTGTTGACTGAATTGCGCGGGTCCGATGTTGTATACACACGATGCCCGAAGCCCATGATCAATTCCTTGCGCTCAAGCATGCCGTGCACGCCGGTAGTTGCCTCATCGGCCGTGCTGTACTTCTCGATTAACGCCATCGCCGCTTCGTTGGCACCGCCATGTAAAGGCCCACGCAATGCACCGATTGCCCCGGTAACCGCGGAATGCATGTCCGACAAGGTGCCGGTAATTACTCGGCCGGCGAATGTCGAGGCATTAAATTCGTGTTCTGCATAAAGAATGAGGGTGGTGTCCAGAGACTTTCTGTGCAGCTCGGAAGGCGCCTTGTCGTGCAACATGTGCAGAAAGTGTCCGGCGACCGTGTCGTCGTCAGTCTGTACATCGATGCGTACGCCGTCAGTGTGAAAACGATGCCAATAGAGCAGCATTGAGGGCAGGCAGGACAACAGGCGGTCCGCCACGTCTTCCTGATTCGAGAAGTCGCCTTCCGGTTCAATATTGCCGAGAATCGAAACGCCGCTTCTGAGCACATCCATCGGGTGCGTGTCGGCAGGAATCAACTCGAGAACCTGTTTGACTTCGGCTGGCAAACCGCGCAGCGACTTTATTTTCGTGATGTATGCATCGAATTCTGCCTGGTTCGG
>QIHS01000220.1 GCA_003229095.1 Woeseia sp.
GCCAGCCTCGCGGACTCTCCAGCCACGCGCCCGTCGATGTAGGGCACAGTCATGTGCTGCCCGTGATGGTTCACTCGCGTAAGATAATTACCCGCCAGATGTTCAATAACAGACACGGTCAGAATTGCGACTGGCTCAAACGGCAAGGACGATGGCTGCAATGCCTCTCGATTCAGAATGCTGGTGGCACTGTCGATGGCTGTCACCCGTCCACCTTCCAGCACAATCACATTGTCGGCGAGCCGTGCCATTTCGCCGACCGCGTGACTGACGTAGATCGCCGGAATACCAAATCTTTCAGGCAGTGCCTCAATGTAGGGAAGAATTTCACGTTTGTGTTCAGCATCCAGCGCAGCGAGTGGCTCGTCCATCAACAACAAACGAGGATTCGTCAGGAGCGTGCGCGCGATTGCAACACGTTGGCGCTCGCCGCCCGATAGATTCTCGACGTCACGATCCATGAGCGGTGCAAGCTTCATGGTTGAGACGACTTCGGCGAAAGAAATTCCATCGCCGCTGCCGCGACTACGCGTTAGTGCAAACTGCAAATTGCCGCGCACTGTGAGGTGCGAAAACAAACGTGCATCCTGAAAAACAAAACCTGCCGGTCGTCGATGAGCGGGCACAAAATTCTTCGAGGTCTGCCATGCTTCCCCGGCAAAACTCACCTGGGCATTGGCGTTGCGATCCAGGCCTGCAATGATCCGCAACAAGGTCGTTTTTCCGCCACCGCTCGGACCGAACAACCCTGTCACGCCGGACAATTCCAGCTGCAGGTCGACGTCCAGTTCGAATCCCGGATAAGTCAGCTTCGCTTGCAGTGACAATTCGCGGTTCGTTTCAGCGGACACCGATGGGACTCCCGCGCCTGAAAGAATAGACAAAAAACAGGGTGGCAAATGAAAAGATAATCAGGCCAGCCGACAGAATATGTGCATCTGCGTAGTTGAGGGTTTCAACGTGTTCATAAATCGCGATGGAAATCACCCGGGTTTCACCAGGAATGTTGCCGCCGACCATTAACACAACGCCGAACTCACCGATAGTATGCGCAAACGACAACACGGCTGCAGTGACAAATCCGCGGCGGGCAAGAGGTGCTACCACCGAGAAAAACGTGTCCATTGGACCGGCACGCAAACTTGCTGCCGCTTCCAGCGGCGCACGCCCGATCGCTTCGAATGCGTTCTGCAGCGGCTGCACCATAAACGGCAACGAATAGAAAACTGACGCCACGACGAGACCGCTGAAAGAGAAAGTCAGTGCCTCACCCGTCACACGCACCCAGAACGAGCCAATAGTCGATGCGGGCCCCAGGACGAGCAAGAAATAGAACCCCAGCACGGTTGGCGGCAAAACCAGTGGCAGCGCCGTGACCGCCTCGATTGCCGGTTTAAACCGCGACGACGTGCCGGAAAGCCACCAGGCAAGCGGTGTGCCCAAGATCAGGAGGATAATAGTCGTCACGCCTGCAAGGGCGAGCGACAACCATAGGGGACCGAGATCGGGCACGGCGTCAATGAGTGCTGTAGCCAAGAGACGCGATGGTTTGTCGCGCGTCGTCACTCTTGATGAAGGCAAGAAACCCAATGGCTGCGGGGTTTCCCTCGCCATGGCGCAATAGGACGGCGTCCTGGTGAATGGGCTGGTGCTGGTGCTCGGGAATCAGCAAGAAGGCATCCTGGGGGATGTTCTTGTCCGCGAGTACCAACGAATATGCGCCAATTCCAAGCTCCGCATTTTCGCTGGCAACAAACACATGGGTTTGGCTCACATTCTCTCCCATTACAATCTTGCCGCGGAGATCGCTCCAAACGTTCAGCGACTGCAGGAACTGACGGCTGGCAACACCGTACGGCGCAACGGCCGGATTGGCAATGGCCAGCGCATTGATGTTCGATTGCAGCAGTGTCGATTGCAAATCGGCGAGAATCCGGTCGCCGTTCGCGCTCCACAGTGCCAAGCGACCGGACGCGAAGGTGAATCGACTGCCGTTAACTGCATGACCTGATTTCAGCAGCAATTCAGGACGCTTTTGATCGGCCGCCAGCAATACGTCGTAGGGCGCACCGTTCAGTATCTGCGCGTACAGGCTGCCGGTCGATGCCGTGGCAATGATGATGCGGTGTTCAGACTGTGACTCAAAATCACTCTTCAGCCGTTCGGCAATGAGTACAAAATTGCTCGCGACTGCAACGAGCGCCTCTTCTGCCTGCACCACCGTTGGCAGCAGCAATAACGACCAGACGAATAGTCTCATGGCGGACAGGCTCAGGCAGACGCCAGTTGCCCCTCCGTTGCTGGTGAAACCCGACGTGCACGAACATCCGCAAATGCATTCGCTAAAATTAACGCCTGCGCCTCACTCATTGCAGCGACATTGACGCGAGCATTTGGAAACATGTAAATATGGCGCCGTTGCTCTATGAACATCTGTTCGTCTTCGCTGACTGGCAGGCAGGAAAACATGCCGCGCTGCAATTCCAGAAAGCTTGCATCAAAACCGGGGTTTGTTTTTTCGATTGCCATACGAAGCGATTTTCGCTTGCGCATCACGTGTTGGCGAATCCCGTTGAGCTCCTGCCGCCACAGGGCTTCGAGCTCAGGTGTCGAGAGAATTTCGTGCACGATTGCCGCACCGTGGTCCGGCGCCATGAAATAGAGTTCTCTCACCGTGTCCCGCAGCTTGCGACGCACGCTTTCAAATTCGACACCATCGTCTGGCAGAATGATCGACAAAAGCCCTGCCCGCTCGCGATAGATGCCGAAAGATTTAGAAGAAGACACAGTCAACAGTAATTGCGGGACAATGCCTGCCAATAGTCTCAGGCCCGCAACATCTTCATCGATTCCTGCGCCAAAACCCTGGTAGGCAACATCGACAAACGGGATCGCCCCCGTCTTGACGACGATATCTGCGACAATTTTCCACTGATCCAGGTCCAGATCCTGCCCGGTCGGGTTGTGACAACAGCCGTGCAGAAGCAATACGTCATTTGCCTTCATTGCCTGCAGGTCTTCCGTCATGCCATCGAATAGCAGTTCTGAATTGAACTGATCGTAATACCGGTAGCGGCGAAGTTCCAGGCCAGCTTGCGTGAAAAAACCCAGCTGGTGCTCCCAAACCAGGTCTGAAACCCAGACCACCGATTCGGCCGACAGGCTGCTCACGAACTCAGCACCTGCGCGTAGCGCGCCGCCGGCGCCGGGCGTTTGCGCTGACACAATTCTTCCTGGGCGAATCGCTGGATGATCCTTACCAAGCACCAGTCTTTCGACATCCCGGCAATAATCGGCATTGCCCAGCGGCGAAATGTAGGATTTCGACAGATTTTGTGCAAACAGTCGTTTTTCGGCTTCCCTGACCGCCTTCATTACTGGCACGTTGCCAGAATCATCCCGGAATACGCCTATGCCAAGATCGATCTTGTCTGGATTGGCATCGTCTTCCAGGCGCGTGAAGAGTGCCTCAATTGGGTCGTTGGGGTAGTCCCGAATATCTTTAAACATGAAAAATTCGCAAATGCTTACGACGAATTTCGTAGTCAATCACATCTTGGCGTGTTGTGAAACCGCAAACTCCAACAGCACGTAGTCGCATGCTTCAGTAAACCTGTTCTCGGCTGGCAACGACCCTTGAAACGGTCTGGCGCTGCAGCATTCGCTGCTATTCTGCAAATCAGCTCGCACAGACCACTACGGCACACCGTCCGTAATCCACTGTCGGATTTCAGCAATGACGGCAGGGCTGAGCGCGGCTTGATTCAGAGGCATTTGCGCTCCTGTTACACCTGCGCTCTCCAGTTTGGTGATCAGATAACTCATATCAGGGTTGTCAGGATTGACCCGAAACACCGTATTGTCCTGAATGCTATCAATGTTGACCAAATTGGCACGACTGGCTGCCTCGCTGGACAAATCCATTACGCCGGGCAACACGGGACCACCGCCTGCATGACATAGTGAAGTCGCGCAGGTCGGCGTAAATACAACTGCCTGAATCTGTGCCAGTGTTGGGCCTATCGCGACTGGTGTTGCAATGCTAAATAAGGCCTGAAAATCTCCACCGGCAATCCCGTTACCTGAGGGAAATACTGCGGCAAATTCACCATCCAGTGCATTGGCGTCGAGGTCCATAATGAATGACCCACCCATACCGAGGAGTCGAATTCTGTAGCTGTCGTCAGCAAGTACTACACCGGTCAGATCGAATACTGCGGTTTGCGGATTGCCGCCCGGCACGGAAATAAGCGGCGAAATGATTTGTACTTCGTTGCCATCCAGAAACGTTCCGTCACCACCGCTTGATTCGAGAACGAATGTGAGTGCGTTGACTGTTGCAACGTCCAGGTCGCGCGTAAACCCAGCAACGATTTGCGTCGGCTGCGCGTCCAGAACATCGTTGGGCATTGGGGCCAGCGACGATACCTGAATCGGGTTCAGTACGACCACGCGATCATCGATTGCGCCGTCTGATATCCATTGCCGAACAGTGTCGATTGAACTCTGTGGCAATGCGCCGCCGGGCGGCATGACGCCGCCAACGGTTGCCGTGTCTTCCAGCTTGTGAATCAGATAGCTGTTGTCCGGTTCTGTTGGCACTACCCGATCGAAATTTCCATCCTGGGAACTGGCAATACCCACCAATTCTGCAAAGCTGTTCGCGTCTGACAGATTCAATCCGGCCGACGGGACCGCACCGGCATGGCAACCCGACGTTGCACAGTTGGGTGTGAATACGTTGGTCTGAATTTCAGAAAAATTCGGTCCAAAAGCCACTGGCGGCGGTGGTGGTGGCGGCGGAGGCGGTGGGGCCGGTGGCGGATTCGTACCTAGTCGATCAACAGCGTCGTCAAACGATTCCACGTCGCAGGCAGTCAACGTCGCCGTCGCACAAACGATGGCGATAACTGTGCGAAAAAAAGGTGATATCTTCATGGTCGTATTCGCCGGTGGGCACATCGAAAAACGTGCCTGAATAGGGTGTCATATGATGTTATCGCGTTGCATCCGGCAAAACGCGAACGCCGTCACACTACGGTGGTCAA
>QIHS01000320.1 GCA_003229095.1 Woeseia sp.
CAAAATAGACGAGTACAAACGGATATCGGAGACAGGTCATGAGTTCACATAAAGCGAAAGTGGAATTTGCTTTTCACAATACCTCGACAGAAGCCGCTAAGAAAAACAGCAAAGCCCCAGGTCAGCGCACACCGCCAGCCATTGATTCCAGTCTAACGGTAGACGAAGACTTCGACCTCGGTTGCGATCCCTACAATGCGACCGGGCAACACGTCGTTGTGCGACCCAAGATTATGCGAGACGATTAGCTTATTCAGAGCGCACAGGCGTAGACGAGCTTTCTGTACAGCTGCGAAATCTATTCCCCGTATCCCTCGGGTAATCGCATATCCAGATTCTTGACCAGGAACGCCCAGCGGTCCGCGTAGTCTTCAATGACTTTGTCCGTCGGCACACCCGCCCCATGTCCGGCGCGCGTTTCGATCCGTATCAGCACCGGTGCAGCACCCGCCTGCGCCTTCTGAATCGCTGCCGCATACTTGAAACTGTGACCGGGCACAACGCGGTCGTCGGTGTCTGCGGTCGTTACCAGGATCGCAGGATACTCCGTGCCTTCCTTGATGTTGTGATAGGGAGAGTACGCACGTAATGCTGCAAATTCTTCCGGGTCGTCGGAAGATCCGTAGTCATCCGTCCAGAACCGTCCCGCTGTGAACTGATGGAAACGCAACATATCCATCACGCCAACAGCCGGGATTGCAGCGGCGAACAGCTCCGGCCGCTGATTCGTCACAGCACCAACCAGTAGCCCACCGTTACTGCCCCCAAATATCGAGAGCTTTTCAGAGTTAGTGTAGCCCTCCTCGATCAGGTATTCGCCTGCAGCAATGAAGTCATCAATGTGCCACTCTGCACCATACTCGCCACCACCACGCAAATTCGCGACAGCGTATATGCCGCCCATTTCCATCCACGCGAGACGAGTTGTCGAATACGAAGGCTGTAACGAAATGTTGAAGCCGCCGTATGCGTACAACATTGTTGGGGTATTGCCATCAGGGACGATGCTCTTGAGATGCGAAATGAACATTGGCACGCGGGTACCATCCTTCGACTCGTAAAATACCTGCTCAACGACGTAGTCATCGGGGTTGAATGCCACCGCCGGTTGCCTGATCACATAGACCTCGCCAGTGACTACATCCAGCCGGCTGATCGTGCCGGGCGTATTGAAACTTGAGTAACTGAAAAACGTTTCCGGGTCGTCTGCTGTGCCGTTGAATCCCGAGGCCGTGCCGATTCCGGGCAGGTCAACGACGCCAACCTGGCTGCCTTCGAGGTCGAAAATCTTGACCACGGACCAGGCGTCCTGCATGTACTCGGCAATAATACGTCCACCAACGAGATCCACACCATCAAGAACATCGGTGGCCTGCGCAATGATTTCCCGCCAGTTTTCGGGTTCGGGGTTTTCCGCGTCAATCACGATCAGGCGATTGTTCGGCGCGCCGTCATCTGTGCGGAAATAGAGGTCGTTGCCAATATTGCCAACCAATGAATAGTCATAGTCAAAACCGTCGATAATCACGACCGGTTTCGCGCCCGGGTCGGTCAGATCCTGGTGCGCTATCGAATATCGACTGTCCGTACCCACCGAAATGGTAATAATCAGATGCTGCCCATCATCGGTGACCGTCGCTCGCGGATTCCAGTCCGGCTGCTCGGGCAACGCATATATGACCTGGTCTTCATCCTGCGATGTGCCTAGTTTGTGAAAATAGACCGTCATGTTCTTGTTCAGCGTCTGGAATTTTTCTTCTGCAGAGGTCGCGGGATAACGACTGTAGTAAAAACCAGAACCGTCACCGGCCCAGGATAGCCCGGTAAACTTAAGCCATTCCAGGCGATCGTCCAGCGTTTCCCCGCTGGCCACATCGAGAACCTTCGCCTCGCGCCAGTCAGAACCGCCATCCTGAACCAGGTATGCGATATGACTGCCGTCATTGCTCGGGACGTAGCCGGCCAGCGCCACCGTGCCATCGTCCGACCACGTGTTGGGGTCGATCAATAATCGGGGATCCGCGTCAAGATGTGCCTGAGTGTAGACAACACTCTGGTTCTGCAAGCCGTCGTTGTTGCTGAAGAAATATCGCCCGCCTTTTTTACTCGGCAAAGAATAACGTGCAAAATCCCACAGTTCCGTCATGCGTTTTTTGATGCGCTCACGTTCAGGTATGGTCGCCAAATACGCGAAGGTCACTTCATTCTGCGACTCGACCCAACGACTGACGTCTTTATCTTCGCGGATGTCGTTTTCCAGCCAGCGATACGGGTCGGCCACGTCAACACCATGATAGGTATCTACATGGTCGA
Source organism: Woeseia sp. (assembly GCA_003229095.1). Lineage (GTDB taxonomy): Bacteria > Pseudomonadota > Gammaproteobacteria > Steroidobacterales > Woeseiaceae > SZUA-117. The sequence continues at coordinate 2,314 of QIHS01000320.1, forward strand.
CTGTTGCGCTGTCAGGATAGTTAAGCGCAACCGGTTCTTCCTGTCCGCAAGCTGCCAACAACAGCGACACGACAAAAATGTTCAGCATCTTCATTCTTTAATCCTTTCGGTATCGCGCAAACCACGCGAGAATATTGTCGACTTTTGCGATCTGGTTCGACGGCCGCGTCGCAATGCCATGCGAAGACTCCGGCACACGTACCAGCGCGCTTTCAATCTTCCTGAGTTTCAAGGCCTGGTAATACTGTTCTGACTCAGCCATCGGCGTTCGCAGATCATCCTCGCCCGTTATCAGCATCGTCGGCGTCGATACATCGCCAACCAGCGACAACGGCGAACGTCGCCAATACTCCTGCGGGTCTTCCCAGGGCATTTTTTCGAACCAGTAACCTGCCACGAAGGTATGAATATCGCTGTAGAGCGTCTCGCTGGTCCAGTTAATGACCGGCTTGGCGACAACGGCGGCAGCAAAACGATCGGTCTTGCCAATTATCCATGCGCTCAAAACGCCACCGCCCGAACCACCCGTAACAAAAAGCTGATCTGTATCGATATAGCCTCGCCCTATAATCGCATCAACGCCTGACATCAGGTCGTCATAGTCCTCACCAGGATAGTTGTGATGAATCTCGTTGGCGAATTCGTCGCCATAGCTGGTGGAGCCACGCGGATTGGTATACAGGACAACATAGCCTGCAGCCGCATAGAGTTGCGTTTCAACACTGAAGCTCGGGCCGTACGCAGCGAAGGGTCCGCCATGAATTTCCAGAATCAATGGATATTTTTTCTCCTCGTCAAAATTCGGCGGCGTGACAATCCAACCCTGGATATCGTGATCACCGACAGAGGATGTCCAGGTGATTTCCTCGACGCGTCCGAGCGTCTTGTGTGAAAACAGATCGTCATTGAGGTTGGTCAGCCTGGAAGCACCACCGCCCCGTCTGCCTGCCGCAATATCGGCGGGCCTGTTTGCAGAACCCACCGTGTAGGCATACGCGCCGTTGTCAGCGACCGAAAACCCGCCGCTTGTATACGGGCGACCGATGCTGACACTGCCAATATCGTCGACTATAGAGTTGATCTGTCCGTTCATCGTCAACGTCGCGAGATGTCGATTGCCATGATCGTCATATTGAATGTAAAGCCGGTTGGAGCTTCCCGCCCAATCGACACTGTCAACTGACCTGTCGAAATCTGCAGTCAGTTCATCAATTGTGCCATCACTGACATTCATCACATATACGTTTGCGTTGTGATATCCCATCAGCTTGTCGTCGTAACCGATGTATGCGATTTTCGCTCCATCCGGCGACCAGGTGGCTGATCCGTCCGGGCCAAATCGATCGGTAAACTGCCGCATCTCGCCGCTGGAGACATCGACTGACCAAAGCTCGGTATTGGCACGATTGAAATCCCATTCTTCTTCACGATTGCTCGACAACACAATGCTCGTTCCGTCTGGCGACCAGGCCAACGGACCACTGTGGTTGAAGTCGCCGGAGGTGACCTGCCGAGGCGTGCCACCGTCTGTCGGAATCACGAACACATGCGTGTTGCCTGGCTCAAGATAACCCCTGCCGTCAAAACGGTAATTCAAAGATTCAATGACGATGACCGGTGGTGCCCACTCCGCACCTTCGGGTTTCTGCGGCGCTACAGCCAAAGACGGTCCGTCACTGCCGACATGTGCGGTAAACGCGATCTGCGATCCGTCCGGCGACCAGGAAATAGCGCTCGGCGTTGTGGCGAGGTTACTCAAAAGTGCCGTCTGGCCCGAGTCCATCCAGCGCACATACAGTTCCATGCCCCGACCCTCGGCATTGGTGACATATGCCAGGCGATCACCTCCGGGTGACCAGCGGGGGCTGCTGTAGGAATCAGCGCCCGACAGCAACGGCCGGTGCGAGCGCCCGTTGCTGCTGACCATCCAGATATTGGAACGCGCTCTGTCGGTCATGATGTCGTTTGAGCGTCTGACATAGACGACCTGGGAACCATCCGGCGAAATTTGTGGATCAGATGCAATTTCCAATTCGAAGACGTCGGTGTTGACGAAGATCTCGGCCGCTGTGGCGTCTGAAATCACCACGAATGCCCAAATGAGGGCAATGGCCCGTATCTGCCTGCGCATAGTACTGTCCCTGGTTGACGTGCCGTGCACGAATACCGCTGACAATAGTTGGTGTTGCAACTATAGCGGGATTCGAAAGATAGCATGCCCGGCGCCGATATAGCGATGACAGACGAAAACCGCTGCACCAAATTTGCGTATACTGGCTCATGTAAGAGCGATCTTTGGGGATGGCAATTCAATGAGAGCAATGAAATCAGCAAACTTTTTTTGCGTCCTTGTCTGTATTTGTGCCCTGTCCACGGTCTTTGCACAAGACCAGACAGTCCAGGGTGCTAAAAGCGAACCAGCCGCAGTGCAAAAGAAGGAAAAAGTCCTTTTCACACTTGAAGCGCCGAAAAGAAGGCCAGTTTGTAAGGTAGGGCTTTCGTTCGAGTATTTTCAAATTGGTGACGATGTAAATGTTGCAGGCAGACTCACCAATGATGGCTGCGCTGCAGCCTCTGGCGAATACACGGTCTCTGTCCGTTTCAGGACTGACGATGGCGAAACCGAGAATATAGACTTCGTCGAGCTCTGGTCGCGAGAAGACAACATACCGATCAAATTCGACAATAATTATCCAATGGGCCCGAACACCGATCTTGTTCGGGTTCGCACAAAACGATCAAAATGTGTTTGTACCGAACCCGAGACCTAAATCGACAAAGACTCCGAAGAATAACTCCTGTCTCGAAAATGCGGAGAAGAAAATGAGTAGCGTGACGCGACGACAAGTTTTGCTCGGCGGAACTGCACTGGCTGCAGCCGGCATAATTCCTGTTATTCCCAAGACACCACTGACGCCATCGATGCAACTGATGCAAAGGGTGCTGGCGGCTGACATCGATAGACCGGACTACATGATTCGCCTGAGCGCGAACGAAAATCCCTACGGTCCATCGCGCGTGGCTTTGAAGGCAATAGCGGCGAACATGCACCTCGCGAACCGCTACAGTAACTCTCCACACGAGCTCATCGAGATCATTGCGGACATAAATGGTATTGCCAGCGACAATATCGTTATCGGTACAGGTTCGACAGAAATGCTTAACGTCGCTGGCATGCTCGCCAGCCAAAGCAACGGCTCGGTCGTGTGTGCGGACCCGACCTACCAGGCACTGCTTCGATATGCAGAAAATTCCGGCGCCGAGATTATTCGAGTACCTGTAAACGAAAGCCTGAGTGCCGATCTGGATGCTATGCGAGCCGCGGTACGCAATGACACGGACCTGATCTACCTGGTCAATCCAAATAACCCGGTACCCTCAATTATCGAAAAGAATGCAATGCGCAACTTTGTCCTCGA
>QIHS01000397.1 GCA_003229095.1 Woeseia sp.
ATTGATTTAATTACTATGTGGAACTACAGAATGGCTTTGAAGACCAATTTTGTCGGAAAACTGCTGCTTGTTTTGCTGCTGTTTGGCGCAAACGGCGCATCGGCCCAGGACGAGCTGCGTCGAACCTTTTTTAAAGATGTCGACGCTGCAAGAGTCGCTGCAGACGCGGTTGACGCTCGGCTTTACGGGCCGGCAAGTTATGCTGATGCTGCTCGAGACTTTACTTCTGCCGAGGTTGGGCTCGAACGCGGTCGAAATATTGAATACGTACGCAGAAAAACGTCATCAGCCGAAGCGAGCTTTAAGAAATCCACCGAGTCGGCAAAACTGGCCCTGACGGTCCTGTCTCAGGTCATCAAGAGTCGCCAGGACGCAGCCAACGCCAAAGCGCCGGAGCTGTCACGCGACGTCTGGAACAAGGCACAACGCGAATTTGGCAACGCGATTCGCTACCTCGAACGTGGCGATCTTAAGAACGCCAAACGAAACGATATCGAGGCCACCAGCTTGTATCGTGACGCTGAGTTGATAGCCATCAAAGTGCGTTACCTCAGCGAGACTCGACAACTGCTGGCGGACGCTGATCGTGCCCGTGTCGGTCGATATGCGCCCATTACGCTCGGTAATGCCAGGCGCCTGCTCGCGGATGCGGAACGTGAACTCAGCGAGAATCGATACGACACTGACCTGCCGCGCAGCCTTGCGCGCCAGGCCAATTACGAAGCAAAACATGCGATCTACCTGTCAGAAGTTGTGCGAGACGTTCGAGACAAAAACATGACCGTCGAAGACCTCGTTTTGCAGTGGGAAGACCCATTGGCACAAATTGCCGGCATCGCAGACATCACGCCGTCGATGTCCGCAGGTCATGACGAAATTGAGCTAGAACTCATCACCTATATCGAGAATCTGCAAAACCGCGCGCAGAGCCTGGAACAGGAAGTTGAATCCAATTTCCTCCGCTTCGCAGACATGGAAGAAGAGATTCGCACGCTTGACGAGCGACTCGGTGGCGCGACTGTCGAACGCGCATCACTGGTGCAACGGCTAGAAGCGCAGGCACTGGTGAAAGCACAGTTCGAACAGGTTGAGAAAATGTTCAGCCGCAACGAGGCGCGCGTTTTTCGTGAGGGAGACAAAGTCATCCTGCGACTCGTTGGTCTGACATTCGACAGTGGCAAAGCGGAAATCAAGCAACAAAACTTCGATCTGTTGGCCAAAGTTGAGAAAGCTATTGACGTATTCCCACGAAGCGAGTTGATCATTGAGGGACACACAGATTCTTTCGGCGGCGATCAGTCAAACCAGCGATTGTCTCAACAACGTGCCGAATCAATTCAGCTGTACATGATCAACGCGATGCGCATTCCGAGCTATCGCCTGATTGCGACCGGCTTTGGCGAAACCAATCCAGTGGCCAATAACGAAACGGAATCAGGGCGTGTCAGAAACAGGCGCATTGATGTGGTCATCAAGCCCAATCTCGATCCCGTCTAGCCCGGATTATTCTTGAATCACCGTGATGATTGCGCAGAGACTTGTTTGCACACGGGATTATCCGATCGAGCGGAATACCGGGTGTATTCCCGAACGAGGATGTCCGTGTGCGAACAAGGATCAAGCAAGGGCGCGAGTGACTTCATGAATAGTCCGGGCTAGACACCACGCCACCACTCGCTCACCACGCCGGCAGTTACCTCATTGATGAGGTAGCCATATTCCGTATGCACACTCAACGCGCCGTCAGCGTGATAGTAATTGAAAGATTCGCGATCATCGATTACCTCGATCAGCCCAAGCTCAATCATCATGGAAAAATCGTTCGCAAGCTTCATATCAATCGCGGTCAGCTCGCCCACCGCTGCAACATTGACCCAACGCTGAATATTGGCCGGGTATCGATCTTCTCCTTCGCTGCTTGATCCCAAAAGGTGTCGCTGCACAATATTCTGGCCAAGCGGGCTACCGATTGTCAGCAAGAGATCGAGCCTGAATTCACTGCGTAACTCCCGTGACATTTGCCACAGCGCCTCGTAGGCAATGACCGATCCCATGCTGTGGGCCAATAACAATGTCGGTCGTCCGTTTTCGGCCGCTTTTTGCAAGACACTTTTTAACTTCTGCCGTGCGTTTTCAGCAACGCCGTCGGTATTACGCCGGTATCGATTGAAGTCGCGCAAGTGGATTTCGACTTCTTCCGTCGCGAAGTGTGGAACAAGAAACGGAATGAAGTCCGCTACTCCGAACAACCAGCGCGCGATGCGACGATTGAGCGATGTGGCGATGGCCATATCCCGATCGCTCGCCTCTCTCTTCACCAATACTTTTTCGATAGCAGAAAGATCGAGGTCGATATCGCGATGCTCGCCGTAGAAGTCGTATGTCCAGCTAATGAGCTCAAATGTATCGCGGCAGGAAATGGCGGCTGCCGTCTCAACATCGATACGCCTGACACCCTCAACGAGACATCGCAGTAATTCTTGCGAGTGCAGGTGCGCTCGCGGTTTCGGCTGCAATCCCGGCACGTAGACGATAAGGGGAGTTCCCTGGACGGGCGTCACGCTGCCGACTGCTCAAGCAATTCGCGTAATTCAACAATCGTCGTTACGACAATGTCCGCTTCCTGCAAATGCTCCGGCCACTCGGCATCGGTTCTGTTTATCCATGCAGTCCACATTCCCGCCTGCCTGCCACCAATGACGTCCGCCTCCGGATGGTCACCGACATGCAGTATCTCCTGCGCCGGAACGCCGCACTTTCTGATCGCAATATCGAATATGCGTCGTGCGGGTTTTGCAGCACCAGCATCAACTGCGGTAACAACATCGTGAAAAAGATGCCTAATCCCAATAGTCTCGAGATTTGCGTTACCGTTGGTCAGCGCGACGACCGGGTACCGCACCGAAAGAATCTCAAGATCGGGCAATACGTCTGCGTACAATTCGACGTCGTTACGTGCGTTGTCGAAAATTCGAAACGCCGGCTCCACAAGATCCAACTCGTAACCCGCCTCACTGGCAAGCAACTCGAACACTTTTTTGCGCAGGAATCGAAAATCATAACTCTTGTGTTTCCAGTATTTCTCGATGACGACCTCACGTAGTGCGGTCACGTCATCTGGAGAGAATGTTTCCGGTATTCGAGGATAATTCTTTGTCAGCCATTTCCACAGCAACGTCTCTGCTTTTTGAATTACGGGGTCGATATCCCAAAGTGTGTTGTCCAGGTCCAGCGTGATGGCACGAATGCGATGCATTTTTTCTTCCAGGTAAACTATGCAATCATTGTCGTCTTATAGTGAGGTAAAATTCAAACAAAACTTGCAGAAAGGAGATCATGGCTTACATGGACCTTGCGAATAGAATAGACGCGGCGTACGAAAAGGAAGACCTCGACGCCGATGACCGGGATGCCATTGCGGAAGCGATTCGGCTTCTTGATGCCGGCGAACAACGGGTCTGTGAGCTTCATGATCGCCAGTGGACGACAAACCAGTGGTTGAAGAAGGCACTGTTGCTCTATTTTAAAGTGCAGGGGTCCGCAGTGATTTCGTCCGGCCCCTTTTCCTATTTTGACAAGATTCCGATAAAACAATGGGATGGAAGCGAAGGCGTCCGGGTCGTGCCACAGGCACTTGCGAGGTACGGTTGTTATATCGAACCCGGTGCTATCCTGATGCCAAGTTACATCAACATCGGTGCATACGTCGGGTCGGGCACGCTGGTCGATACCTGGGCGACTATCGGTTCGTGCGCTCAGATCGGCAAAGGTGTTCACCTGTCAGGCGGCGTTGGTATCGGTGGCGTTTTAGAACCGCTCCAGGCTGACCCGGTTATTATCGAAGACCACGCGTTTATCGGCAGCCGCTGTATTGTCGTCGAGGGTGTGCATGTCCAGGAGGGGGCTGTCCTTGGAGCAGGCGTCGTCCTGACTTCATCAACACCAATTCTCGACGTTCGCGGCGACGATGTGCAGACCCATCGTGGTACCGTGCCGAAAAATTCGGTGGTCATCCCAGGCAGTCGAAAAAAACGCTTCCCAGCGGGCGAATTCGATGTCCCCTGCGCACTGATCATTGGGGAAAGAAGCGAGTCTACGGACCGAAAGACCGGCTTGACAGCAGCGTTGCGAGATTTTGACGTCGCGGTATAAAGAACGCAAACACCTTGCTTTGGAGATTGACGGAATGATCACGGGCTCACTGGTTGCATTGACTACGCCATTTGCGGGCGACCGCATAGATGAGAAAGCCCTGCACCGCATGGTGAAATGGCACATCGAGCAAGGCACACACGGACTTGTTCCGGCCGGCACAACCGGGGAATCGGCAACGCTGTCGAGAGAAGAGCACGAACGCGTCGTCGAAATCGTAGTCGATGCCGCAAATGGCAAACTGCCGGTAGTCGCCGGGGCGGGATCCAACAATCCCCGCGAGGCTATTCGCTACAGCAATCACGCTGCCGAATCCGGGGCCGACGCAGTACTGCATATGGCGGGATACTATAACCGTCCGAATCAGGAAGGCCTTTACCGACATTTCGAAGTTGTCCATAACGAGACAGTTTTGCCCATCATCGTGTACAACATTCCACCTCGCGCCGTGGTGGATATCCTGCCAGAAACCCTTGCACGAATGGCCGCGCTACCCCGTGTTGTCGGCGTCAAAGACGCGACCGGCGACCTCAACCGGCCGTTGCTCGAGCGAATACAGATTCACGAGGAATTCTCCTGGCTGTCTGGCGAAGACGGCACGGCGGTGGCTTATAACGCTGCAGGAGGAAACGGTTGTATCTCGGTGACTGCCAATATTGCGCCAGCACAATGCGCTGAAATGCAGGCAGCATGTGCCAATGGAGACTATCGGCGCGCAATGGAAATTCAGGCACAACTGATGCCGTTACACGTCGCATTGTTCAGCGAGCCGAGCCCGGCTGGTGCTAAATTTGCGGCATCCCTGCTCGGCCATTGTTCACAGGATTGTCGCTTGCCGATTACGGCATTGGCCAAGGCGAGGCAATGACGCAACTTGCGTTGATTTAGCAAAGTAATCGTGAAGATAGGACTCCATCGTATATTCCCCACTGCTCGCCTCCCGACAGCATAGCCAAAGCGCTACCTCTACAGCGCCGTGCGCGAACAGGCTTCTGTCCATGGCATCGTGACCGATCACGATGCGATCTGCAGTGCCGGCGAAGATTACGTCGTGCCTGCCAATGACGTCGCCTTCCCGAATTGATTGCACGTCGATAGAACCAGGGTTTTCCGGTTCAATCAGGTCACAAAGCGTTCTAGCCGTGCCGCTGGGCGCATCCAGCTTGTGCAAGTGATGAGCCTCGACAATCCGCGGTGTATAAGCAAGCGCTTTCAGAAGTGGGGCCGAAAATTTCAGGATTGCCGACAGTGCAGCAACTCCGATCGAGAAATTGCTCGAGTACATCACCGAGGTCGATGTGCTGAGGTCTGTCAACCGGGAATGTTGCCGCTCATTGAGCCCGGTCGTACCGCATACGAGAACTGGCAATTTTCCGTCGCAACTGACCAACCAATCGACCAATGCCGCTGTTCCCTCGGGCAGCGAAAAATCGATAATTACATCAACTGACCTGAAATCTTCCAATTGGCCGTTGCCACGATCAACAGTTGCGCTGACCTCTGCAACTTCAGCGTAGTCGCGTTGCAGCAGTTCAATAATGGATGTCCCCATTCGACCCGAGGCGCCGTAGACACCGATTTTCACTCGTGGCTTCATGGCGCCGCGGCTAGCCCGGGCTAGGAAGGCGACAGCGGCGGCAGTGTCTCACCTGGCCGCTGTTCTGCACCTGCTGACAACACTGAGAATGAACGCATTGATTTTGCCAGCGCGTCACCATCCCAGGTTTTCTTACCCGGGCCATAGCTTACGCTGCACAGCGCCTCCAGTTGTGTAGACAATGGCAACGATACACGGTGCGCAATCTCGCCAACGCTTCGCGGCGGTGCATCCGGCCATTGCAATTTTGCCCATTCCAGCAGATTCGATTTGACGCCGGCTGCGTCAACAGCAAGCGCCGCTTTCCGCGCTGCTTTCATGAGATTCGCTTGCTGTTTGTGAATAGGAGGTGCCTGTGGTTCTCTGGGCATGTTGTCCGCAGGACGGCGCGACCACCACCAGGCAATCAAGGTCATGATCCACGTCGCGGCGAACGCGATGCTGACATAGCGCCAGAAATCACTGTAAAGAATCTCTGCTGGCAGCCCGATTTCGTCAGCCACAGGCAGGTCCTCAGCAGCGACGGGCGCAGGCAAGGGATTTTGCGAAGGAAGGATAGTCAGTATCGATTCTGGCAAGGTCGCCACCTGCCACTCTCCCGCAACGATATTCCACCAGGGCAGTTCGACCGCGGGCATCACGATATCGCCCGCCGACACCCCAATCATCGCGTACTGGTCTCTGCGCACGGCTCGAATGCCGTCCGCTTCGGCTGAATCGCGAAAATCCGGTTTGTCCGGGTAAATTTTGATGGCACCAGAAATTTCCGGCTCGAGCACCGGGATCTGTGTTGATAGTTGTCCGAGCGCGGTGACCGTAATGTGTCGTGTAATGGGCTCGCCCGCAAGCAATCCCGCTGTCTCGCGTGACCAGGTTTCATTGAGCGTAACCGACCGTGCCGGAAACCATGCTGCGTCGGGAAATGCCGCGGGCGGCGGTTGAATGGGCTTCACCAGCACGTCGATTGCGTCCGACTCAAATATTTTTCGCCCGGTAATACGACCGTCACGCAAGACACGCGCTTCAAAACGTGCTGGCTCAATGGCGATGCTGCCACTCTCCTGCGGGAACAAAGCATAAACACGTTCAACAACCGTATAGGGCTTGCCATTGAGAATAGAATCGTAACTGCGTTCTTCGCCAACCGACTCCTGCAGCACGTCCACGCCACTAAAACTCGGGTCACTAAGGCGTGGTTGGCGGGTCGCAACCGCGCGATAGACTTTGACCTTGTAGAGCACCTGTGCCTGAACAAACGTTTCGCTGTGATCAACTTCTGCCGTAACGAAAATATCTGCTTCGCCCGGTATCGCTGTGGACGGCGGCAGCACTCGAATCGGCACAGGTTCACTTTGTTCTGATCCGATTCGAATCGGCGGAATGAGCAGGTTGCCTTCGCGTTTGGCCATCAGCACATACGTCCACGTTCGTGAACGTGTTATCTGGCCGTTGACGATACTCGTATTGCTGAGCTGGCTGCGCGTGCCAACGTAGAAATCCACATCCAGGTCGTCGGCGATTGGCTCAACATTGATCGCCGTGTCGACCGTAATTCTCAGTGTGAACGATTCGTTCAACTCGACATTTGAACGATCGACAGCGGCAATGACCGCACCCTCGGCTGACAGCGCTGGCCACACGAACACTGCCAGCAACAGTACCGATACGAAATTTCGTCCCTGCCTGCTGAGCATTTTGGTCACCATGGTTGTACCTCATCGTCTGGCCACAAACTGTTGCCATCCTGGTCTCTGCCCTGACGTTGATATTGATAACGAAACTTTCTGCGCAGCAGGCCACCCGGGTCATCCGGAATACGGCGCAGCCATTGTTCCATTGCCTGTTGTTGTTCCTGCGCACGACGCATAGCCTCAGCTTCGGCCTGCGTCATGCTCTCTTGTTCCTGGGCTTCGCCCGACTGCTCCTCGGCTTCCTGCGCAGCTCGCTCGAGTTCGGCCTGAATCGCCTCCATGTCTTCCTGGTTCGCGGCTTCCTCGTCACGAACAGACGAATCACCGGGCTCACCTTCTGAACCAGGGTCACCCGTCGCCCCTTCCTCGCCGGACTGATCCGATTCGCTCTGGCCCTCGGACTGCTCTGCGCCACC
>QIHS01000253.1 GCA_003229095.1 Woeseia sp.
AAACGTCCGTGAAAACCGATACCCTCGTCTCGGTCCTTCCCAATGTCCTCGTGACAGGCAACACACAGGGTTGCCATTGGCCGATCTGACTTTGAATCGTGACACGCTGCGCAATCCCCTTCGATATCGGCATGTCCTTCTATCACGCGGCCGGGCATGACGAGTTTCCTGAATTCCTGCGCGTATACCTCGGCACTGAACGAACTGATCGTTAGCAAGAGGATGCTGGTCAGGAGAATCCGGGCGCTCATATCGAATACACGTGCACCGCGACGATGTGCACGACTACGGTGACCAACATGAGGTAGAAAAACGGCAGATGAACCTTGTGCCAGAGTGAAAACAGCCGTTCGTAGGCAGCAAACGAAGCCACCCGGCGAACCCGGCGCAGGTGTTCCTTAACGAATCTGCGACAAGCCTTTTCGAGGCCATCCCGGTGTTGTGCCACTGCTGGTGAAACCACTGCTTGCTCCTCCAGCTGCTCCGCCACAAAGCCCGTGATCTCGCGATAGCCCTTCCGGGTCTTGATCGCGAGTTGCATCGGCAAAACAATACTCTCCAACACACTCTTCGGTGGTTTCAGTACCTGACGATCGTATTCGGCTATTTGTTTCATCAGGTGTGGCACGAATTGCGCCGCACCGCCTGTGCCGTCGAGCGACAATTTTACGGTGGCAAGGAGTTCTTTGAGGTTCGCCTTTCGTCCATACAGGCCATGATGAACTTTCGCATACAGGAAACGCCCGACGAGCCCGCTGCCGGCAACTAATAGCATGGCGATCAATGACACCGAACTATTAACGGAGCCCAGGGTAAAATTGCTGTGATAGAGAATCGTCAACGGAGCGATGACGCCGAGCATCATGTGCATGCGAAACCAGTTTCGCACGGGACCCATGATCTTCAAAATCCTGAATCGCTTGCGCAGGGGATACAGAAACTGCGTGGAAATGAGGAAGGTACCAACAATGCCGAGCGCATAGCCTAAGCCTTCGTCAGCGAATATTCGACGCGAGTCACGGCCGTCGATACCTGAATAAATGGCCGCGGCTACGAGCAACAGACCCGCCAGTGCCCCCCACTCCTTATATAGGCGTTGCCACCAGGGCAGCGGCGCCTTCGGCCTGGCTAGTGGCGGCGCGGCGTTACCGATACCGGGTGAAGGTTGAGAGCGTCCTGGGGGAGTTCTTATCTCCTTCGGATTAGCTACCACAGCAAACGCCCCGAGCGCTTCAGCGCGACCTGCTCATGTGGGCGTTTATGATGACAGTTTTGATCTCGGCCGCGTCAGCGCTACCGCTTTATCGGCCGCAGACTGAGCGTTCTTCATGTCGCCAGTGAATGCATACGACTGGGCGAGCAGACGCCAGCCCTTCAGGTCATTCGAATTCTCCAGCAAACGTCGCTCAAGCCCGCCGATCATTTCGTCTACCGGAGGTGCACTGTTCGTTACGGCGGGGTCTGCCTGTACAGATGCCTCGCCGTTTATCCCGGCCAGCCATGAGCGTATTTCTGGTGAGCCATCCAGTATGTTATTGCCGGCTTGCGGTGGTGGCGTTTCGACGCACGCGACGAGCAGCACGGAAATTAGCAGGCAGGCGCATTTTCCTTCGGTCATCTCAACGATCCTTGTGGTCCAGTCGACGGTCGAAGTCGCGTCGCCTGCGGTATTGGCGCGTCGATCGCCGCTCCTGCTCCGGCTGAAGGTGCAAATGAAGAGAGTAACCATAGCGTACGGAAACCGGCGCCCGCGTGATCCGTGTCACATAAAGTTTGACCGCGTTAGTTAGACTATCGGGACCGCTTAGGTTTTTTGCAGAAATCAGTTGTGGGGAATGCCACCGTCTTACTCTGTACAGAGCGCCCGATGAAACAACACGTTATGCGAAAAGCGTTTTCAATTGCCCTCGCTGCATGTGGCTTGTTATCTGCCGTTGGCATCTGTGCTGCGGATCTTCAACAGGGCCATGAAGCAATCTGGGTAAGGGACTTCACGAAGGCAGCCAGCATACTGCGCCCACTTGCCGCGGCAGGTGACAAAGACGCGGAGTATCTGTTGGCCGGTTTGTACCGTCGTGGACTCGGCGTGCCAAGGGACGCTACGAAAGCCGATGAATCGTACGCCACACTTGCCGCCGCAGGTCACGTTAAGTCGGTCGAGGTACTGGCGCGCGAACCGACCGACCAATGGCCCGTGCTGGAGAGGACAGATGACAGGACTGCCGCACTCCATTGGTGCGCGCAGACCGCTGCTGTGGAACCGGCACGCCGCCTGCTCTCACAGGGTGTGGATCCAAACGGCCGCGCCATTTTCGGTCGTACCGCTTTGATGGAGGCTGCCGAGGCAAATGAGGCCGGGTTTATCCGTTTGCTCGTCGACGCGGGCGCCGATCTTAACCTGGCTGACGATGATCACAATAGCGCACTCCTGCTGGCAGTTCGCAGAGGCAATCATGCCGCCGTGCGCGAATTGCTTGACGCCGGGGCCGATGTCAGCCAGCCGGACGCCCACGAAAACACCGCACTCATCATCGCCGCCCGCAAGGGCTACGCCGATATAACGACATCGTTACTCGAAGCAGGTGCTCCGGTGAATGCGACGAACGATATTGGACAAACGGCTCTGGGCATTGCCGATATGAGACAACACAACACAATCGCTGCAGCCCTGGATTCGCGTGGAGGTACCGCCCTCGGGTTTAACACAAGCACTCGCTCGTCGCGTAGCGGCCTGCAGCTGACGAGCGCAGGGAATGGCGATCGCCCGGCCTGGTTCATCGCCGCCGATCGCGACAACCAGGCTGCTGCCAGCCGTTTGCTGGCGATGGGCACGGATCTGGATCGGATTGACTCCGAAGGTGATACTGCGCTGATGATCGCCTCAGGTCGCGGCTATACTGGCCTTGCCGAATTTCTTCTTGCCAATGATGCACGTATTGGAACGGCCGGAAACGACGGCCGAACTGCCTTGCACCTTGCGGCGGCAGGTGGGCACACCGATACGCTGAAGAAACTCCTCGAATATGCGCCGGTGCCTTACTCCACAACGACCGATAGTGAAGATCTGCTGATGCTTGCAGTGGACCATGGCGGAAGTGACATGGTTTCGTTTCTGATCGCCATCGGTATGGCCGTTGACGGAGTGGACGCTAATGGGCAGACCGCAGCGATGCGAGCAGCTCGCGCGGCTGACGAAGACATGCTTTTGCAGCTGACTATTGCCGGCGCAAACGTGTTTACTGCAGACAATCAGAATCGCACCGCACTTTGGTATGCGGCCGATGCCGGCAACAGCAGGCAAGTGGCAATATTGATGAAAGCCGCTGCATCGGTGGGCCTCGTGGATGCCGACGGTGAGGCGGCACTACATCGTGCGGCGCTTCGCGGGCACACTGGCGTTATAAAAATGATCGCGGGTAAAACCATCCTGGCAGAGGTCGAGAACAACAGTGGCGCAACGCCATTGATGATCGCTGCTGTAAACGAGCATTTTGACATCGTCAGTATGTTGATATCCGCAGGGCACGATATTGACTATAAGAACAATCACGGTGATACCGCACTTCTGGTGGCGGCGCAGCGAGGTGATGCTGGCGCGGTTGACGAACTGCTCAGCCTCGGCGCAAACCCCCGTATCGTGAACAAAAGCCGTGAACGTTGCCGATATCGCCGAGCGGTACGGATATGCTTCCGTGCTTGCTGTGCTAGAGCGCTTCTGACGCCGCCCCATCAGGCGTTGTTGTCGGATTCCGGTTTGTCTGGCACCTCAATGTGACTACGAGCAGAGGCAGTAAAACCTGCGCACAGTGGGGCCGCAGCAGGAAAACGAACATGACGCGCGAAACTGGACCGTGTGCACACAAAGATCAAGCAAGGGCACGAGTGACTTCATGAATTGTCCGGGCTAGTGTGACCGGTGTCACAGAAAAACACCGGCTTTCGAAATTATGTCGCACGTGATACCTATACGGCCGCGTTGACGTATATCGTGCATGACCTTGGCTGACCGTTCGATCGGCGAAACCAAATGTTTCGTCCCCTTCGCCGTCGCACGACAAGCAATGCCGACTCAGCGAAGAATTGATGCGGCGTTGACAGGGAGTGTCACGGAAGATGGATACCATGCGTACGGCCACGTTCTTTCTTATCGCAACTGCAACTCTTGCGGGTTGTGTCCGCGAAGAAGAGGCTCTGACCGACAATCAGTCGGACCCCATAGGTGGACCGCCGCCTCCGCCGGCAACGTTGGTATTGACGGCGCCCGCGTCCATGCAGGCGGAAGCCACCGGGGTAATGACGGCAGTGAACCTGGGCCAGGCAACGGCGACCGGCGGTGATGGATCCTATTCCTATTCCAACGACGCCCCTGTAAACGGTTTTCCACTTGGTGCGGCGACAGTCAATTGGACGGTGACGGATGGTGCCAGCGCTCAGGACAGCGCTACACAATCGGTAACGATTGCCGACACCAGCGCGCCCACAATAATGCCACCCCCCGATATGCAGGTTGTATCAACTGGCGCGATGACGATGGTGGACATTGGCACAGCTACCGCAAGCGATCTTGTCGATCTAAATCCGGCAGTCACGAACGACATGCCCGGCGCGGGTTTTCCGATCGGTACAACGACAGTCATGTGGACTGCCACCGATGTCAGCGGAAACGCGGCCACCGCGCCACAAATGGTGACCGTCGCGATGCCGACACCCGGACCATTGACCATCGCGCCGCCGGGCCCAATGACACTCGAAGCGACGGCGCCGGCAACCGTTGTGATGCTTGGGGCTGCTACGGTGACAGGTGGAACACTACCGGTAATGATTAGCAATGATGCTCCTGCGGGCGGTTTCCCGGTTGGGTCAACTACAGTGACCTGGACAGCTACCGATGCGGCACTGGTGAGCGTCACCGGAACGCAGACTATCATCGTCACTGACACGACCACGCCGACAATAACGGCACCAGCTGACGTTGTTGCCAATCAGGGGCCGGGGCTGGGTAATACTATGGTCAGCCTGGGCACGCCGATCTTCAGCGACATTGCCGATCCGGCACCGACGATCAGCAACAATGCCCCGGCGAACGGCTACCCCGTGGGCAACACCACGGTCGCGTGGACAGCGCTGGATGCAAGCGGAAACACCGCAACTGACAATCAGGCAGTCACAATCAACGCGTTCGTGGCGGAACTGTGTTCATCGATGGTTACTGAATTCGCGACGGTCATTTACCCGTTGATGGATAGCGCCAATCCGGCGCGTTGCGCAGGTTGTCACACCGGGCCCACACCACTGTCAACACCCAATGGATTCGCATTCCCGAACGATCCTCCGGTTGCCGCCGACTTTACCGTGTTTCGCACGGTCGCGGCGATCGATTCAGGCGGGCAGTCGCTGGTCGTTGTCAAAGCAAGGGGTGGCGCTGCGCATGTTGGTGGCGACCGCTTCCCGGACGGTACTAACGACCCGGACTACGTCATCTTCGAGGGCTTCACGAATCGCGCCAGTGTCTGCGAGGAAGATCCGCCGGTTAACACGGTTACGATCGATCTTGGCACCGGCTATGAGCAGCTTTACAAGGTGGTCAGTTCACTCGCCTCGCGAACACCCAGCACAGATGAGGTTAACGCAGTGGAAGCCGCGCTGGACCAGCAGGGCATCGACAGTGCAATTGACCCAATAGTAGACGGGCTGATGGCTGAAGATGCGTTCTACACACGAATTCAGGAGGTGTACAACGACCTTCTGCTGACGGATAAGGAAGCGAATGACCGTGGCAATGTTGCCAACAACTTCGACCTGGATGCGTTCAACAATCGGGACTACTACGAGGACAACTTCTCCGGCAGTGAGCGCAGCGATCTGCGCGAAGACGCAAACTACGGCTACGCTCGTGCGACCGTTGAGCTGATCAAATATGTCATCGAAACTGACCGGCCCTTCACCGAAATCCTGACTGCGGACTACACGATGATCAACCCATACTCTGCGGTCATCTACGGCAATGACGCCGGCGATCCAAACTTCCCGTTCAGCTCGGACCAAATCCGCGCAAATCACGACCGCGACGACTTTCGTCCGGTGAGTGATATCCAGCACAGCGATGGGACGCTAGTGCCGGCTGCAGGCGTTATCGGTACCCACGCGTTCCTTGGGCGATATCCCTCGACCAATACGAACGTCAATCGCCAACGGGCCCGCTACGTATTCGACTACTTCCTCGGCATCGATATCGAGAGTCTGGCAGCACGCGACGGACTTGATCTGAACAATGTAATCGGCGAAGTACCGACCTACGAGGATCCGCAGTGCACCGTCTGCCATGATGTAATGGATCCGATCGCTGGTTTGTTTACCAACCGTGACAATGGCGGCGAATACGACACCGGTAACGTATTCCAGCACACCAGGACCACAAACGGTGTGCCAAGGATGGTACCGGCAGGCTACACTTTCAACGTGGTCGATGAATTGCCTGGGACCGAGGAAGACACGGCCCTGGCGTGGCTGGGTGATCGGCTGGCACAGGATGATCGCTTTGCGGATCGAACGGTGCGTACCGTATTCCGGGGGTTGACCGGAATCGATATAACCACGCCTGCGACGACGGCCTTCATCAATACGGCCAAGACCCGGTTTGTCGGATCCGGCTTCAATTTCAAAGTCCTGGTCAAAGACATCGTTGCCAGCGACTACTTTCTTGCCCGGAATTTGAGTGTCGGTGAAGATCCGAATGCCTACGCGGACATTGGTGCTGCCCGTTTGATCACACCGGAAGAACTCGATCGGAAGATCACCGCGGTGATGGGTGGCAGCTACGTCTGGCGCGGACCAAACTCCAACAGCGGGCTCCGTGGCCGGCACTACCTGCTCTATGGCGGCATTGACTCCGACGAAGTGACCACTCGGATAACAGACCCAACGTCGTTGATCGATGGTATCCAGGAACGCATCGCCAACCAGGCCGCCTGCCAACGGGTAGCGGATGACCTGTATAACGGTGGCACCCTGTTTCCGTTTGTCGGTGAGGCAGACATCCCGGACGGCGGTGCCGGCGATAGCGCCATTCGTCAGAACATCCGCTTCCTGCACAGACGCATACTGGGTGAAGATCTGGTTGTTACTGATGCAGAAATTAACAATACCTACCAATTGTTTATCGACGTACGTGCCGAGGGTGAGTCATCTATTCCAAGCCAGTGCCGCGGCGGCGGGGGTGCTACCGACACCAATGGCACCGTACTTCCATGGATGGCAGTGGTTACCTACCTGCTTGCCGATTACCGGTTCGTGTACGAATAAGCGCAGGAGATCAGGGAATGAAACGACGTGACTTTATGCGATTGTCTGCTTCGGCAAGCGGCCTGCTGCTGTGCGGCGGAGTCAGACTTGCGCTCGCCCAGCAACATATGAGCGGACCTTTCTGGCTGTTTATCGAAGCGCGCGGCGGCTGGGACCCGACCAGTTTCTGCGATCCGAAAGGCTTCGGCCTCGGCGTCAACGGCGATATCAACAACTACGATCAGAATGACATCGGTCAGATTGGCAACATTCGCTATGCACCGCCACCGGATTCCTTCGCCAATGACAACACCCTGTTTAGCAACGAGGATTTTTTCCAGGCGCACTTTGAGCGACTGCTTGTCATCAACGGCATCAATTATCAGACCAACTCGCACGCGGTCGGCAGAGCAGCAGGCTGGACCGGGTCTCGGACATTGGACTATCCGAGTATCGCGGCGCTGATTGCAGCGGAAAACGCAGCAGATCTCTCGTTGCCGTTCGTTGCGAACAGCAGCGGCTCGAGTAGCAAGACCAACGGCCTGGTTCCACAAACCATCGTCAGAGGCGGAGATTTGAACGCTATTCGGGAAATCGCATTTCCCAACCGCACAAATGTCGGTCAGACAAATCAATATCACTCTGACAACGTGCGCAGCCTGATCGATGCGGCAAGTGCATCTCGCCGCCAACGACAATTCACCGAGCAAAGACTGCTGCGGTTGCAGCAAGCGCTCGCAAAGCACGACGCAGCTCGCAATCGCGACGTTGCTTCATTGAGCGACTTCGTTAGTAGACTGGGTTCGACGTCGGCACCGAACGCTTATGTTGCCTCGCGCAACAACGCGAGAAACCTGTTTAACCAGGCGCAAACCGCATTTGCCGCTTTCGAGGCTGGCGCGGCGGCGACGGCGCAAATCGACATTGGCGGTTTCGATACACACAATGATCACGATGCGAGGCAATATCCACGCCTGATGGACCTGCAGGCGGCCGTAGACAACATCATCGACGATGCCATGGCGCGAGGTATCGGCGACAACATGATAATCGTCATGGCCTCGGACTTCGCACGCACTAACAGGTACAACAACGACAACGGCAAAGACCATTGGTCGCATACGAGCATGATGATTTGGGGCGCCCCGGCGTTCTTTCAGGGTGACCGAGTGGTCGGTGCAACAGATGACCTGCAGCGGTCGCTCACGGTTAATCCAAATACGCTGGCGCTGGATATCAACGGTGTGGAACTAACGCCACCAGTCGCTACGCAGCCTCGCTGGAATCGACCAGAACCCTGGTGTGGCAGGTAGCTTTCCGTTTGCCCAGCCGTTGCTGCCGATCTTCAGTTAGAGCGGGCTAGCTGACTATCCTGCCTCGTGTTCGTCGGTCGTTCTCGCGAGTGCCTGGACAAGTGAACTGATGTTCGCGAGCTAATGTTGCCTTGACGGAGCATTGGCGTGCACTTCTTTTTTATAGGCAGCGTTCCGTCGTCCACAACAGCTCCACACGGCGATTTTGTGCACGGCCTTCCGGCGTCGTGTTGTCAGAAATCGGTTCAAGTTCACCCGTTCGCGAGAGATTCCACGATCTGCCAGATAGTCTTCCACCGACTGCGCGCGCCTGTTCGACAACGCATGGTTGTATTCCTGGGCGCCGTTACTATCCGTGTGTGCCTTGATCTCGACCGTGTCGCCGATTGACTGTTCCAGGCGCTCGACAACGCCCGCAAGGATATCGCGTGAGCGAGCCGTCAGGACCGCCGCGTCGTTCTCGAACTGCACGCCTTCCAACAGGCTTGCGACTTCTTCACAAACGGGCTCTGGCGCTGGTTCAGGCACCGGCATCGGTTCCGGTGTTGGCTCCGGTTCCGGTTCGGGCTCAGGCTCGCGCGGTGGTACCGGTATTGACGATGAACGACCGCCAAAGAATCCGCCGACAGACATGCCAGCGTAGTAATGGTCACGATCGTAAAAATCGATGTCGCCACGAACGAACCAGCGATCGGCAAACCGCAAACGTGCACCAATGCCTGCCGCGATCTGGATAT
>QIHS01000262.1 GCA_003229095.1 Woeseia sp.
TTCAGCGTACCGGTAAAATCACAAACGACGCGATCACCTTGCTTGCTGACACGATCGACCTCAGACCACGTCGCCTTCTGCTGGCGCAGCTTGTCGATCATTGCGTCGAGGTCTTGGTCGCCGATTGTCACATCTGGCATGTCGATCGAAATCTTGGCCAGCCCTTGCAGCTCGACGTCGGGCACGACTTCGAGCGTCGCAGTGTAGATAAAGCTCTCGCCCTCCCCGCTGTCCTGCTGCTGGATCTGTGGCGCGCCGGCCGGGTTCAGATTTTCCTGCATGACGGCATCGGAATAGCTCTTTTGCATCAGGACCACCAAAACCTCTTCGCGAACCTGTTTGCCAAATCGTTGCTTAATGACTCTGGCCGGCACTTTGCCTGGGCGAAAACCCTTGATCTTCGCGGTTCTGCCGAGCGACTTGAGTCGGCTGTCCACTTCTTTTTCAATGCGCTCAACGGGTAGCTCTACACGTAATTTGCGTTCCAATTTGCCCGTTGCTTCAACCGTGACTTGCATTTTCTGAATCCTTCTAAACACGACCGGCGACCATTTCGGGTCACCGGGGCTTTGAAAACCATACATTAATCAATCAGATAACTGATTTCTGCGTCGACAAGAGCCTGCTGCGAAAGGAGAGACTCGAACTCCCACGGGTTGCCCCTAAAGCCAGCGCGTCTACCAATTCCGCCACTTCTGCCTCGCCCTTTCGGAGGGGGCGACGGCGCCAGTCCAGCCGGCGCATTATACCGGAAGATTTCGCCGGCAATGGCGACACCAGGAACTTAAATCGACTGGCCGGCTTTTGATCGATTCGTGGTCGGCACCTATGGATCCAAGCCCACGGGACAATTCCAGATTGCCAAAAAGCATTGCCTGCAGCATCACATCGGCGGTTTTTCCGGCAAGCTGTCCCGAAAAAGTTATTTGAAGTGGACGAATAGATTCGCGGTCAACCGACCGGTACGCGGATCAGCGCTGATATCGCGGTCGCGCTCGATATTCCCCGAGTGCAATAACGAACCGGGATACATCACCAGCCGATTGTGCCGGTAGCGAATTGAGCCAAGCGCTTTGAAGTGCTCGTCACTGCCGTTTATGTAGCCAGGTCGTTCCGCCTGTGCAACCCTCTCGTTAAACTTCTGTGCAGATTGTAAAAAAGACCGCTGCCTCGACTCGGATATGTTTTCAAACCTGGTTGGACGATGCCGATAGAACGTCGTACCACCAAAGTCGCCTTCGTTCAGATATTGCGTTACCGCGAAGTAACACGGGTCGCTGCTATCAAAGTGCGGGATGCGCTGCTCCGCAGACAATTCCTCGGGCTGCAGCGTGACAAGCGAGAAAAAGCTCGCCCTGCAAGCAAGTTTCAAACCCTTTGGGATGTCGCAATAGTTCGTTAGCATATGGTCGACGACAGGCAACAGCGTGGCGACGTAGCTTTGCGGCAATCGAGCCCGAAGGCCAGGATATCGGCTCGTCTCCTCTGCTTCAAACTTGGCGTGATCACACGCACAGTCGACCATCGCCTGTGGTTCCAGCAGTACATTATCGAGTACCAGGATCCGCGTTTTTTCGTCGCCAACGACGAAAATCTGGCTGGAGAAATCCCGGTTGATGGTAATATTTGCTGGCCTCATCGACATAAATTATCAGCTAGTTGCCGGTTGTCCCACCAATGGCTGTTCTCAGACCAGCCGCCTCCCTGTCGAAGCCGTTTCTGATGGCAACATGCGTAGCGCAGGGAGATCCGTGAGTCTTTACTTTTTTGATACCCACAGGTCCAGTGACGTGATGTCAGCGTTTGTCTCACTAGGAGCAGTGGCAACTACAGGCAGGCGACTGTTGGTATACTTACATCCTCAGGTCACCGTGCATAATCAATAGAAGGCAATGACAAGTACATGGAAGACAAGGACAATGTACATCCCGACAGCGAGCTAAGAGCGCGTTTGGAACAATCGCCGATTTCCCGATATCAGATTTCAGCAATCTCGATCTGTTTCGTTGTTTTTATTCTCGACGGCTTCGACGCGCTGGTCATCGCATTCGTAGGGCCCGAAATATCCAATGCCTGGCAACTCACGAGCACGGAACTTGGATACCTGTTTAGTGCCAGTCTGATTGGTATGGCTATCGGCGCCATCGTGCTCGCCCCCCATGCCGACCGTCACGGTCGCAGGCCCTTTGTTCTAGCCTCGCTCGTAATCGTCACACTCGGAATGTTTTTGTCCGCCTTCGCGACCTCACTAATTCAGCTTATGATACTAAGAATCGTGACGGGCATTGGAATCGGCGCGGCCCTGGCAAGTGTCACTATCCTGGTGGCAGAGTACGCACCAGCGAAAAGTCGCGCAATGGCAATCGGCATCGTACAAACGGCCTATCCAATTGGCGCCACCTTGGGCGGCGCATTGGCGATCATTCTCATTGAGAAATTCGGCTGGCAGTCGGTCTTTATTGTAGGCAGCCTTGGGTCCGCAGTGCTAATTCCTGTTGCGTTGCGACTACTACCCGAATCAATCGACTACCTGCTGTCAAAGCGACCGCCCAACGCGCTGGAAAATATCAATCGCCAGCTCGATCGTATGGGACAAAAACGCATCGCCAAGTTACCTGAGAGAGTTTCGGAGACTCCCAAAGTGGGGGTTCGCAGTCTTCTCAGTGCAGAGTACCGCCGTTCCACGCTACTTCTATGGGCTGCATTTTTGATGGTGATGTTTTGTTTGTATTTCATATTGAGCTGGACGCCAAAACTGCTTATCGAATCAGGTCTCTCTGCTTCGGAAGGGATATCCGGTGGCATCATTCTGCATATCGGAGGAATTATGGGTCAGCTGACCCTGGGCTATCTGGCTGGCAGACGGAACCTACGAAAGTTACTCATAGTCTATTTCGGGCTGGCGTTCGTGGCAATGACCTCATTTGCGTTTGTGATTGAAAACCTGCAATTCGCTCTGATCACCGCATGGTTGAGCGGTTTCTTCGTTCTCGGTGCCATCACTGGTTCATACGCAGTCACCTTTACCGTATATCCCACAGAAATTCGCACCACAGCGCTCGGATGGGCATTGGGTATTGGTCGCATTGGCGCGATTGCCTCACCGACGATTGCCGGACTGATGCTTGATCGACATTTTTCACCTCAGGCGTTATACATGGTGTTCGGACTATCGATGCTCGTTGGCATGATCGCTATTGCAGCACTGCCGGTCGCGCGATCAGATACGACGCTGGTTAAGTAAATTCAAGCGGCGTTAGCGGAATTGGGGACATCCATTAATCAACCATGCAATGTCGAATGCGCCGCTAAAAGTTTGGCGCTCAAGAATATATAGTCGATATGACTCTTTGTATTCTGTTCTGACCCCATTTACTCATTCGACAAGTCCACATACATCCTGGTGAGTGTTCCGGCGTCCCCGGCCTGGGTACCGGGGCGGAGAAAACGAAAACCCGCCTTGAGCATTACTCGTAGCGTAAGGCGTCGATCGGATCCAGATTTGCCGCCTTGGCGGCCGGCACGATACCGAAGATGATGCCTACCGCGGCACAGAAACCGAAACTTAAGGTCACTGCCCAAAGGGGTACATAGGCTGCCGGGAATCCTGGCAACAAAGCCGCTACCGCTGCACCCAATCCATAGCCAATGGCGACACCGACCAGTCCGCCAATCATGGTCAGGGTCAATGCTTCGATCAAGAACTGCAGCAGGATGTTCTGCCGTGTCGCACCGAGCGCTTTGAGAATTCCGATTTCGCGGGTTCTCTCGGTCACCGACACCAGCATGATGTTCATGATGCCGATGCCACCGACCAATAGCGATATACCCACGATGCCACCGGAAACAGCGGTCACCATATTAATGACCGCATTAAATGATTCGGTTAGCTGTTCAGCGGTCTGGACTCTGAAATCGTCCGGCTCCCCTGCTTTGAGCCCGTGCTCCTGCCGCAATACACGACGAATCCGGTCCCTCACCTCTTCCTGGCGGTTTATGTCATCGACCAGTACCTGAATCTGAATGTCCAGGTCATTAGACGCTCCCATGATGCGCTTGGCCGTGCCGTAGGGAAGCAAAACAATATTGTCCTGCGAAAAACCCAGCAGTTCCCCGCGTTTTTCCAGAACCCCGACGACTTTGCACCACTCGTTGCCAACACGGAAAAATTCGCCGATGGAATCATCCGGCATTTCAAGATCGTCCAAGACATCAACGCCAACCGTGCAAACCAACCGTCGCCGGGCATCGTCATCGGCTGTAAAAAAACGTCCGTCCTGCAGATTCAAACCGTTGACGTCGGGATAACTTGGTCCGATACCAACAACCCGGGAGAAAGAAACCTGTGAACGATAGCTGAGCTGTCCCTGAGTACCGGACTGCGCGAACAGGACTGGCGTGATATCGGATATGCCGTCCACGCGCTGGATAATGACCCGCATGTCATTGTCTCGCAGCTTGGCAAAGCGACCCTGCATTTGCTTCTTGAACGGCGTGTAGGAACGGATGGTCAGCGAGTTGCCACCCAGGCCCGCGAACTGCTCGTTGATGGTATAGGAAAGTCCCTGCACGATAGAGACCACCGCGATCACCGAGGTCACACCGATAATAATGCCCAGGGACGTCAGCAAAGATCGGAAACCGTGAGCCCAGATGGATTCAAAAGCTGAACGGATGCTCTCGAGTAGCATGAACATCAGTTGACCGTCCTGGTATCGGAATCTATCTTGCCGTCGGCAAGATCAATAACCCGCTCACAATGGGCGGCTATTGAAGGTTCATGCGTGACCATAATGATGGTCTGACCCTTTTGATGCAGCTGATCGATCAGGGCCATGATCTCCTTGCTGGTTTTGCTGTCCAGGTTACCGGTGGGCTCATCCGCCAGCAGTATGGCCGGTTGCCCCACCAATGCGCGTGCAATAGCAACGCGCTGGCGTTGCCCGCCCGACAGCTGGTT
>QIHS01000543.1 GCA_003229095.1 Woeseia sp.
TTGATGCACAGAATCTCGACACCTGACCATTCAGCAGACGACTGAGCTGTTGCAAGCCTTGAAAACACCTTACGTTATCCTGCAGACTGCGTTTTTTCCTGAATCACTCGCTATAGACCGGAGAAGTTAATGCCATTACCTGCCGCCCTTGAAGGGAAGCTTCGTCTTCCCGTTATTGGTGCACCACTTTTTATTGTTTCCGGCCCCGAGTTGGTGATTGCGCAGTGCAAGGCCGGCATCATCGGTTCGTTTCCAGCGCTAAACGCACGTCCACAATCAATGCTCGATGAATGGTTGACGCGAATCAGCGGCGAATTGGCGGCCTATTCTAAGGCGAATCCGGATTTACCGGTTGCGCCGTATGCCGTAAATCAGATCGCACACGCGAGCAATGATCGTTTGATGGACGACATGAAGACCTGCGTTAAGCACAAGGTGCCTATCATCATCACCAGCCTGCGGCCACCGGCACAGATTGTGCAGGCAGTACACAGTTATGGCGGCCTGGTGTTTCATGATGTCATCAACGTTCGACATGCCAAAAAAGCGATTGACCAGGGTGTCGACGGAGTTATCACCGTTTGTGCAGGTGCCGGCGGTCATGCGGGAACGACCAGTCCGTTCGCCCTGGTTAAGGAAGTCCGCGAAATTTTCGATGGCACAATTATTCTGGCAGGCAGCATGAGTCGCGGCAATGATGCGCTTGCAGCTCAGGCGATGGGTGCAGATCTGGCGTATTTCGGAACGCGCTTCATTGCAACTGAAGAGGCAAACGCGCCGGCTGGTTACAAGCAAATGATTGTTGAAAGCAAATCAGTCGACATCGTTTATTCCTCGCTGTTTACCGGCGTGCACGGCAGCTACCTTAGAGGCAGTATCGAAGCGGCAGGAATGGACCCGGACAATTTGCCGGTTGCCGA
Source organism: Woeseia sp. (assembly GCA_003229095.1). GTDB lineage: Bacteria > Pseudomonadota > Gammaproteobacteria > Steroidobacterales > Woeseiaceae > SZUA-117. The sequence goes on from QIHS01000543.1 coordinate 921, forward strand.
CAAAGATGCCATGAATTTCGGCAGTGGCGGATCGTCCAAGGCTAAAGCCTGGAAAGATATATGGGGTGCAGGGCAGGGCATCGGTTCGATGCACGATATTCCTTCGGTCAATGATCTGGTCATGCGATTGGAAGCGGAATATCGCCAGGCTGCGCGCGCATTAGCGGTCGATTGATCAGGCGAGTTCTCGCGCTGCGGTCAGGGCGAATGTAGAACGCACATCAAACAGCAAAGCGAAGGTCCGATTTAGCCAGTTACAAGTCGGTCCGGTACAATTGACCGATGGATCTCATCGCAATAGCCATTCCGTTTTTTCTACTTGCGCTTTTGGTCGAAATCGCTGTCGACAGAAAGCAGGGCACAGGTTTCTACCGTGCCAATGACTCTGTTAACAGTCTGAGTGTCGGCACGCTCAGCACCACCTTTGGCTATTTCACCAACCTGATCCCCGCGGTTATTCTTGCCTATGCCCTGCAGAACCTGGCACTTTTTAACATTGATCTGGCCTGGTTTGATTTCTCGCCCAGCGGAATACTGTTGTGGCTGCTCGCGCTTATCGCTTTCGATTTTTGCTACTACTGGGCTCATCGTTGTGGACACGAGATATCGGTTCTTTGGGCCGCGCACGCGATTCATCATCAAAGCGAGGACTACAATCTTTCCACGGCGCTGCGGCAAACCAGCAGCGGTTTTCTCTTTAGCTGGATTTTCTACCTGCCATTATTCCTGCTCGGGATGCCGTTTGAGGTTTTTGTCACGGTCAACGCGCTGGATCTCATTTACCAATTCTGGGTGCATACTCAGCTCGTGGGAAAACTGGGATGGCTGGATCGGATCCTGGTGACACCTTCGAATCATCGCGTGCATCATGCACAGAATAAAATATACATCGACAAGAACTACGGAGGCATCCTGGTTTTGTGGGACCGGATGTTTGGCACATTCCAGGAGGAACTGGATGATGAACCGGTCATATTCGGTGTGCGTAAACCGCTGGCGAGCTGGAACCCGATCTGGGCCAACCTTCAGGTCTACCACTATCTATTGTTCGATGCCGTACACACCCAGAACTGGAAAGACAAAATTGGTGTCTGGTTTCGTCGCACGGGTTGGCGCCCGAGCGATGTCGAGGAGCGTTACCCGAAAAACCCTGTGATCCTCTCAGCGTTCGAAAAATACGATCCGCCACTGCATCCATCGCTACGGCGCTATGTTGTAATCAATCTCGTTCTGGGTGCAATAGCGGTGCTCGGAATTGGGTTCCTGTTTGCCTCGCATGGCGCACTGGCGTCACTGATACCTTGTGTCGCGCTGTGGACTACGCTTTTGTCATTGGGGTTTCTCAGTGATCTGAAGCACTATGCAATACGTTTTGAGTTGGCTCGTATACTCTTGGTCGTACCGCTCAGTGTGCTTGCGATGCTCTATTTCAAGGTATTACCCGAAAATCAGGCGGGGATGGCCGCGCTCGGAACGATGCTCTTTGTTTTAGTTTGTGTGATTTTACTCGTGCCCGCTGCCAGGTCAGTCAAAAGCGAAAGTTAAAAAAGTGTTAATAATCAAGTAGAAAAAATAGTTAGACAGAAACAACATTAAGTATGGCGATTTCGCTGGCTCAATTTGCGCGTGCAACAAACTCGATCAAATCTCCCCACGCGACTTTCTGTTCACCCCAGAGCGCGAACCTATCCGAGTTTGCGTCCGATATATGCAGCGATATCTCCCTCGCCACCGACAGTCGCCTGACCTGTTCCGCGGTTACACGATAATAGGCGGTCGAACCAGAGCCGAAGGGATTAGCATAAACCGCTGCGCTGGTACCTATCGCCGCAGGCGTCCAACCGATGACCTCGAGTGATAACGGCTCAGCGTCGGCAAAAATGATAATTCTCTCCAGGTCATGACGGTAGGCGGCCAGGTCAATTGGCCATGCGACACTCCAGGCACCGACCCACATATAATATTGATAGTGGCCGCCTTTATTCACCCGAATCGGTCCAAGATGAATGTAATGATCAGCGTCCGCAGATCTCGCGGGTTCTTCGCGAAACAGGACAAACGGGGTATTGCTGGCAGACACGGTCACCGCGGTCAGTGGGTCCAGTGTTTCGCGGACCATCGGTGCCGGTGTTGCGCAACCGGCGATAATGATCACCCCAGTCAGAGCTGCGAATATTGTGATAGTGCGCTTTAGCATAAGCTGACCATGGGCTGTAATCGTGATTCGCAAAGGCTAAAGGCAGTCTTCGTCTACCGCAAGGCCCGGTAATCCATCCAGGCTCAGCTCGTTTTTGTTGCGCCGGTATTCGGTCATCTCAGCCTCAGTTTGCTCGCTGAAGTAGTTTGGCAGCGAATCTCTGTGTTGCCGAAATTCGTAAAGTGGCACACCATAGCCGCAGGAATCGATAATCCTTTCGAGGTCGATACGAATAATATTTCTAGCTGCCGGCATGGCTGGAAATCTGGCGAGGACTCGCTCGAATTCGTCTTCGTGGGGTTCGAGAACAACGCCTCTACCATAGAAACGAAAGATCTTTGGCGGGCCATCAAATGCACACATCATCAGGACAATGCGTCCGTTCTCTTTCAAATGTGCAACGGTCTCAATGCCGCTTCCCCCGGTGTCGACATAAGCGATTTCATTCGGACTGAGCACACGGAGGCAGTCCAGTCCTTTTGGCGAACAGTTAATCAAGCCGGTGCCGGACTGAGGGGCAGTTGCGACAAAAAATACATGTTGCCGATCTATCCATTGCTGAATGCGATCGTCAATTTGCGTATATTCTTTACCCATGCTCGTTGCTCTCCAATTATGATCAGTTATCTCGCAGACACTTCAGATTAAATGACGTTGCGAAAAATTTCACTCGCACAAGCGCGACGAATCGGGCTTGCCGCACAGGGCATGGCAAAGCCACGACCCTCCGCTGCAATTAATGCGGGCCACATTCAGCGTTCTATTCGAAATATGGGGCTCCTGCAACTCGACTATGTCAACGTACTGGTGCCGGCGCATTTTATGGTTGTTTTCTCTCGCCTTGGCCCATTCGATTTTTCGACTTTTCACAAACTAATCTATCAGGGCAGGGATTTCACCGAGCAATGGGCACACGAGGCCTCAATCGTGCCCAGCGACTTGTGGCCTGTCCTCGAACACCGTCGCCAGGATTATCGACCCTATGCAAACGGCCCGGTTACAAGACTTAAAGAAAAATCGGGATATCTAGAGGAAGTTATTGAATTAATAAGGAATACTGCGCCAGTAACTGCCCGAGATCTGCCGCCCTTCCAGGGCCCCAAGCGCAAGCCAGGCGAGTGGCATCGTTCGATGCCGCGCTGGGCCCTCGAATACTATTTTGGTCAGGGAAAAATTGCTGTCGCCGACCGTTTGCCAAATTTTCAACGCTCCTACGACCTCCCCGAAAGACTGATCGATGCGGCCCATCGCGAACAGGTATTCACGCGCCACGAGGCACAAAGAGAGCTCCTGCGCCGGGCAGCCAAATCGTTCGGGATTGCAACGCGACACGACCTCGCGGACTACTATCGAATGTCGCCGCGCGAGGCCGCCCCGAGAATCGAGGAGTTGTTGGAGGAGGGCAGTATTCGAGAAGTTGATGTTGAGGGATGGTCCGACACCACTTACCTGGCCAAAGGCAGCAAGATGCCGGGCAAGGTATCGCGTTCGTCTTTGCTGTCGCCCTTCGATCCGCTGGTCTGGTTCCGGCCGCGCGCGCAACGCTTGTTCGATTTCAACTACCGAATCGAGATTTATGTTCCCGCCAGCAAACGCAAGTGGGGATATTACGTCCTGCCGTTCCTGATGGGAGACAGAATCGTTGCACGCGTGGATCTGAAAGCTGATCGCAAGAAAAGCACCTTACTGGTGCTTGCAAGTCATGCCGAGGACGGCATCGATGTTGCCGGGACTGTCAGCGAGCTTGCGAAGGAGCTGCGCCTACTTGGCGCGTGGTTGAATCTCGAGCGTGTGAAGGTATCGAG
>QIHS01000460.1 GCA_003229095.1 Woeseia sp.
TCAGGTCCGATGCCAAACCACATGGGTTTGCCGGGTCGTTGGCTGACCTTGTGAAAAACCACGCGCACGCCAAGTGTTTGTAAAACCTGCGGCACGAAATCTGCTTTCCCCATTGATACGCCGCCACTCAATACCAGCACATCGGCATTACTCAGGTGTTGTGCAAGGCGTTCTTCGAGCAGACGTTTGTCATCAGCGAGATGGTCGTGACGGGTATCCGTAAACCCCTGCTGGTTCAGCATGGCGACCAGTGCGGGCCCGTTTGACAATCTTATCTGGTGCATTGCAACCGGCTCGCCAGGAGGCACGAGTTCGTTTCCTGTGGAGATCACCCTGATAATCGGTGATCGATTCACCTGGATTTCGGCCAGACCACAAGATGCGATGACGGCGATGTCCATTGGTGATATTGCCGTGCCGGGAAGCAGCACTTCATGTCCGACTGGAAAGTCCGAGCCTCTGGGGTGAATGAATTGATTCATCTTTGCCGCATAGTCGCCGTCAATGATCGCAACCTTATCCTGCACCGAGATTCTTTCCACCGGAACGACGCAATTGCAACCCGTGGGAAGTACCGCACCGGTCATGATTTCAATGCAGTTTTTCTCGTCTTGCAACGCCTGCACCGGGTCTCCGGCATGTTGTGTGCCCTGAATGAAGAACTCGCGACGTCCCGTTTGAAACGACTCGAAAGGAATTGCAATGCCGTCCATCGTGACACGATCAAAGGGTGGTTGATCACGCTCGGCACAGACTGGCTGGCGCAGAATTCTTCCCGGCGCATCGGCAAGCGTGATCATCTCGGTCTCGAACACCGGCATCGCCGCGGAAATTTCCTGCGTGGCCTCGGTCGTTGTCAGCATGGTTTTTTCACACCTCTTCCCTTGCGATTGCCCTGTGACCAATGTCGTGGCGGAAGTAAACATCTTGCCAGTGAATTTGGCCCACACTGCGGTAAGCAGTTTGTGCAGCTTCGCTCACTGATTTGCCGAGTCCAACCACGCACAGTACGCGACCGCCGCTGGTGACGACATTGTCGCCATCCATTCTTGTGCCGGCATGAAAAACTTTGCTGTCTGGTTTATCGGCGTTGGTGTCGGCACAGTCGAGTCCGTCAATTTGCCGCCCACTGGCATAAGCCGACGGATAACCGCCGGCAGCCAGAACAACGCCCAGTGCCGCACGTGGATCCCATTCTGCCTGTATGTCGTTGAGTCGCCCCTGCAAGGCCGCTTCACAAATTGATACGAGATCCGAGTTCAGGCGCATCATGATGGGTTGTGTTTCCGGGTCACCCATTCTGCAATTGAATTCGATGACCCGTGGTGTGCCATCCGCGCCAATCATCAGGCCTGCGTAGAGAAATCCGACATAAGTAATACCTTCCTCGCGTAATCCCGCCAGCGTGGGATGAATGACGGTATCCAGAATGCACTGTTGCATCGTGTCATCGACGACCGGCGCCGGGGAGTATGCGCCCATACCGCCGGTGTTTGGCCCGGTATCGCCCTCGTCGCGCGCTTTGTGATCCTGGGAGCTGGCCAGCGAGAGTACGTTCGCGCCGTCGGTGATGACGATGAAACTGGCTTCTTCACCCTCAAGAAATTCTTCGACGACAACGCGATTGCCGGCAACGCCAAAACTGCCGCTGCCGAGCATGCTCGTTGCTGCGTCTTCCGCCTCAGCGAGCGTGTGCGCGACGATGACCCCTTTGCCGGCCGCCAGTCCATCTGCTTTGATGACGATGGGAGCGCCTTGCTCGCGAATATAGGCGAGGGCTGCGTCTAGCTCATCAAAGGATTGATATGCAGCAGTTGGAATTGAATATTTCCTGAGAAAGTCTTTGGTGAACGACTTGGACCCTTCCAGTTGGGCGCCTGCAGCCGTGGGGCCGAAACAGGCAAGGTTTTTCGCAGCGAATCTATCGACGATGCCATTCACCAGGGCGACTTCGGGGCCGACAATGGTCAGGTCAACCGCTTCGCTCATGGCGATGTCCAGCAATTGATCGATATTTTCAGCATCGACCGGCACGTTGCGGACTTTGCGCTCAAGCGCAGTGCCAGCATTGCCCGGTGCAACCAACACCTCTTTGACGCGCGCGGATTGAGCGCATTTCCACGCGAGGGCGTGTTCTCGTCCACCCCCGCCAATGATGAGTATTTTCATGTTATCCGTTCGTCGTTAGACATCTCTACGGCCTGATCTGCGCGACGTATTCTCTAGCCTGGACTAATGTCTGAAATGTCGCATGCCGGTAAATACCATGGCAAGTCCATGCTCATTTGCGGCGTCGATCACTTCATTGTCGCGCATTGAGCCGCCCGGTTGAATAATGGCAGAAATGCCGTGCTCAGCGGCGCTGTCGATGCCATCGCGGAAGGGAAAAAACGCATCCGAGGCCATGACGGAACCGCTGACACTCAGGCCTTCATCAGCGGCCTTGATTGCAGCGATCTTCGTCGAATAGACGCGGCTCATCTGGCCGGCGCCAACACCAATCGTCATGCCGTCCCTGCAAAACACGATCGCGTTGGATTTGACGAATTTCGCAACTTTCCAGGCGAATAACAGGTCGCTGATTTGCGCTGCGTCGGGCGTCTTGTCGGTGACGATCTTCAGGTCCGCCTCTGTGATCACGCCATCGTCCGATGTCTGCACGAGCAAACCGCCGGAGACCTTCTTCAATTCGAATGTGTTTGCTTTGGTGTCCGGCAAGTCGCCCGTCGTCAATACCCGGACGTTTTTCTTTTCGGCGAGCACCGCCAACGCATCGTCGTCGATCGACGGTGCGACGATAACTTCGACGAACTGCCGGTCAATAATGTTGCGTGCCGTGATGGCGTCAAGTGCCCGGTTAAAAGCGATGATGCCGCCAAACGCCGAGGTGGGGTCGGTCGAAAAGGCCCGCTCGTAGGAATCGTTGATGCAGCCTCCGACGGCAACGCCACAGGGGTTTGCATGTTTGACAATGACGCAGGCCGGCGTCACAAATTGTCTTACGCACTCAAGGGCAGCGTCTGTATCGGCGATATTGTTGTAGGACATCGCCTTGCCTTGTATTTGCTTTGCAAGTGCCAGCGATCCAGCGACCGGCAGATGATCGCGGTAGAAAGCTGCATCCTGATGCGGATTCTCGCCATAACGCAGTTCTTCGTGCAAGCGGCCGGAATACAGGAAGCTGTCTTTAAGCCCGTTGGATTGCTGCAATGATGAGAGGTAGCGTGTGATTGCCGTGTCATAGCTTGCCGTATGCGCAAACGCTTTCGTGGCAAAACCGCGGCGGTGTTCAATGTCCATGTCCCCGTGTTGCAGCGTCTCAAGAACGACGTTGTAGTCGTCCGGATCGACCACAACGAGAACACCGTCATGGTTCTTGGACGCGGCACGAATCATTGCCGGGCCGCCGATATCGATATTTTCGATCGCATCGTCGAGTGTCGAATCTGATTTACTGACCGTTTCCTCGAACGGGTACAGGTTGACGACCAGGAGATCGATTGGTTCTATGCCGTGCTCGGCCATGACGTTTTCGTCCACGCCGCGCCGACCAAGGAGGCCACCGTGAATTATCGGGTGCAGCGTCTTTACCCTGCCGCCCATAATTTCCGGAAAGCCCGTCTTCGTCGATACCTCGATTGCCTCAATACCCGCTTCGCTGAGTTGATTGCAAGTGCCGCCCGTTGAGAGAATTTCGACGCCCAGACGTCGCAGGCCTGTGGCAAACTCGATCAGATTTCGCTTATCAGAGACACTGATAAGCGCGCGGCGAACTTTGAACATGAGCGGCCTTTTACTGCAGCAGAGAATATGTTTTGAGTTTCTTGCGAAGCGTACCGCGATTGATGCCCAGGATGCCCGCTGCCTGGCTCTGGTTGCCCTGCGTATAGTCCATTACTGCCTTGAACAATGGGCCTTCGACTTCCCCCATCACCAGGTCGTAGAGCTCGCCAGGGCGATCACCGTTCAGGGATTTGAAATACCGCTGTAGCGCTTCTTCGGTATGTTTTCGAAGTGGCTTGCCAACTTTCGATGCATTGAGTGTTGCGTTATTTGCAGAGTTTTTGCTGGCCACTTTCTCATTGTTCCCGAAGTGTAATGCCCGGAGCTAAAAAGCGATTTTCCGGACGTGCCGAATATAAAACCTACGCAGCCAAGATCTTTTCTCCGCCATCAGGGCCAAAAAAATTCCGCGTAAGACGTAGTTGCTCGGAAGCACTTTCAACACGCACCACCTTAGACCGGAATTCTTTTGCGTTATTCAAACCGGCGCAGTACCAGGTCAGGTGCTTGCGACCCACTCGAACACCAGTTGTATCCCCATAAAACCGGTACAGATCGCTCAAGTGGTCGAGCATGATATCACGGACTTCGTTTTTTTCTAGCGGCAAGATATGCTGACCTGTCTTGAAGAAGTGATTGAGTTGCCGGAAAATCCACGGGCGTCCCCTGGCGGCGCGGCCGATCATCAGCGCGTCTGCGGAACTGGCCCGCAAGACTTCCACAGATTTTTCACAATCTGTTATGTCTCCGTTTGCAATGACCGGAATGGATACGATCGATTTGATTCTGGCAATCGTTTCGAACTCTGCCTGGCCTGTGAAGCGGCATGCGCGTGTCCTGCCATGCACGGCCAATGCTTGTACGCCGCTGTCCTGAGCAATGCGGGCGATGTCGACGCCGTTACGGTGATCTTTGTCCCAGCCGGTGCGTATTTTCAGCGTGACCGGCACGTCAACCGCTGCTACGACGGACTCCAGGATTTCCCTGACCAGTGCAGGATCACGAAGCAACGCGGATCCTGCGGCCCGTTTACATACTTTCTTCGCCGGACAACCCATATTGATGTCGATGATCTGGGCGCCCCGATCAACGCACAGTGAGGCGGCGAGTGCCAGCTGAGCAGGATCCGAACCTG
>QIHS01000203.1 GCA_003229095.1 Woeseia sp.
TCGTCCGGGTCTGCGCTGGCAGAAACGGCATCATCGTCAGCCTGAGAGATTCCGACCATCGCGCACAGCATGTAGCGTCGCAGGTAGGTCATGCAGGAGCCAATTGCTTGCGGCCCCGGCTTGTCCGGTATCATGGACATGACGGCGGAGATTGATTGGCCTGAGCTGTGGCCAAGGATTGTTCGAAGCGTTACGACTTTCTCGTTCTCAGATATTGGCAACTGGATGATGGCCAGTTCGTTAACAGACAGCGGCGCTCGGCAGGCTTCCCAACAAGCATCGAGGTCCGCGTATTTGAAATCGAAGTGCTTGTTTTCCTTCTCCGCCACGGCTGTTTGGATGGCGCCTTGAGCAATCGAAAGGGCTGCGAACAGCTTGTCGTGTTTCGGTTCTCTAGGCTCCTGCGCCGTCATTTGTTTGGTTAGAGCCTCGCTGATCGCCTCGACACTATTGCTCAGGGTGTCGTGTGACTCGATGAAGTCTTTGCTGAGTTGGCCTACCTTTAGTCGAAGAGCGTTGACGCTCATTTCGTTAGCTTGCTCTGCCATTATAGTTCCTTGTTTGATTTGCGGATATCGTAAGCTACTTCGACCAGTACGGATGTTGCTTGAAGCAACACATCGTTGCCTGCATCTGACTGGAGCACGGGTTTGTTTCGAATCAATCCCTCAACGGCGCTGGCGTATAGATCCAGCTTGTCTTTGTCTGGGGCTTGGAGGGCTGCAATCTCAGCAGCTTCTTTCTCAGATGCGATGCGATCCATCTCGGCTTTTTCTTCCGCATCCTTACGCTCAATTTCTGCCCTTTCATCGGCGATCTTCTTCTTCTCCTGATCGATGACCTTCTGAGCTGCGGCCTGTTGCTCATCAATCTTGTCCTGCTCTGCCTTGCGTTTGGCGGCTTCTGCATCGTCCTTCTTTCGCTGCTCAGCGGCGTCAGTGGCTTCCTGCTGGCGTTTCTCCTCGGCAGCGGCATCATCTTTCGCCTTCTGAGCGTCGAGCTGCTCACGGAGCTTACGATTCTCCTCCTCAGTCTCAGCCTGCTTGCGCGCATCTTCGGCACGTCTTTCGGCATTGGCCAACTCAATTCTCAGCTTTGACTCCGTAACAGTGCAAGCGTTTTCAGCGTCGCCAAGCTGCTCCTGAAAGATTTTCTCAGTCATCTGAACCTCGGCGAGCCTGGCCAGGCGTTCGTTGAGCTGATCAACGTTCAGTGTGTGGCGGTCGACTGAGAGTCTTTGGATAGACTCGATTTCACCGGTAATTGCAGCTAGGCGCTCATCCTCTTCCTTCTCAGCAGCCTCTTTGATATCCGTGAGTTGCTGGGTGATTGGGTCTTCGATCTGGCTGATTAGGGCGAGCAACTTACGCTTTTCGGCGTCAACGTCCTGACAATGCGCCAGAGCCTCAGCCTTTACCCGTTTATGTGAGTCGGCCAGCGTGGTGCGCATCTTGGTGAGTACCCGCTTCGCCTTTTTCGCAGCAGTGTGATCAACGTAGGCATCGACGGCCTTGAACTCTTCGGCGGCGTCTGCAATGCGCTTCTCGTTGATGTTGAAAACGATTAGTGGCTGGACTTTCTCTTCCAGACCTTCGCCATCGTCGGGTATGAATTCTTGATTTTCGGACATTGTTTTTTCTCTCGTGTGGTTTGCTTTGTCGGACATTGTGAAGTATATTGTCACGGAATGTCCGACAAAGCAAGAGAGAATCATTGATGGTCGAAAATAAAACCAAACACTTCGATATGCGATTGACCCCCAGAGAGAACAATGCTCTGGAGCATTTGGCCAAGCGCGCCGGCGTCAGTAGGTCCAACTATCTGCGTAGCTTTATTCGCAGAACAGCCAAACGAAAGGGGATACCAGTATGAGCCTGTGGCAAAGAATCATGGGTGTAGTGAAGCCGAAGACGGAAACCCCGTTATCCGGTCAGCCAAAGGATTACCCAGACGGAGCTCCGAAAAACCACACTGAGCATATCGACCACATCGGCGTCCAGCCTGGGAGCAAGGTCTGATGGGCGAAAAACCCATCCTATTCAACGGCCCAATGGTGCGAGCAATTCTTGCCGGACAAAAAACTCAGACCCGGCGTGTGCTTAGTTTCCAGCCAAATGACGCCCGTTTACTTCTTGCTGTGGTGGTGTGCGCTCGCTTACGGGGTGGTCGGCGGCGGCTGGATGTTGTACGGACTGCTGTCTATTGCGCCATTCATTTACTACGGACTTGCAGGAGACCAATGAATATCGTAGTGTCAGAACGAATGAGGCCGCTGCCCCGATACGGAGAAGCGGCCTCGAATCTGGTGATGCTTAGATGGCGAAGCACCAGACACAAGAATCTTACCACAAGACCTTGTGTCTTTCGCAAGTCTAAGCACCAGTCGGTGCTAATTCCACACTCGACCGAAACTCGTAGCAGGCAAAAATCGCAGGGAGTTCGACGGCTGAGCTGTGATCTGCGTCCCAGTATGGCACGACATGAGGAGAGGACTCGACCTGTGGGTATCCAACATGGGGAGAGCCGGAGGTGCGCGCGAAACAATGGTTTTTGGAGAGACTAAATGACCAAGAAAACAATAGCATTCAAAGGTTTCGACAAGGACATGAAGTGTCGTGGCTACCAATTTGAAGTTGGGAAATCTTATACGCATGAGGGCAACATAGAGCTTTGTGAATCCGGTTTTCATGCGTGCGAAAACCCTCTGGACGTATTGTCATATTATGATTTGACGAACAGCAGATTTGCCATTGTCGAGCTGGTGGATGCGAAAAGAAATGAAGACAGTGATTCTAAGTTTGTTGCTGCAACGATCAAAATAGATGCAGAAATAAGTATAGGAGAATTTGTTACTAAGGCCGTTGATTGGGTGGTCAGCTTTTGTCAGAAAAATTCAAAAGGAAAGGCCGCGAGCAGCGGGGATTACTCGACAGCTGCGAGCAGCGGAAATTCCTCGACAGCTGCGAGCAGCGGGTATTCCTCGACAGCTGCGAGCAGCGGGGATTACTCGAAAGCTGCGAGTAGCGGGGATTACTCGAAAGCTGCGAGCAGCGGAAATTCCTCGACAGCTGCGAGCAGCGGGGATTACTCGACAGCTGCGAGCAGCGGGGATTACTCGACAGCTGCGAGCAGCGGAAATTCCTCGAAAGCTGCGAGCAGCGGAAATTCCTCGACAGCTGCGAGCAGCGGAAATTCCTCGACAGCTATTCCTCGAAAGCTGCGAGCAGCGGAAATTCCTCGACAGCTGCGAGCAGCGGGGATTCCTCGACAGCGTCTGTCGAGGGGAAAAATACGGCTGCAGCAGCGGTTGGGAGGAATGCAAAGGTAAGCGGTTCTAATGGTTCTTGGTTGGCCGCTACCGAATACGATAATTCTGGGAAATGTATTGGTTTTGCTACTGGATGCATAGGCAAAGGTGGACTTAAACCTGACACGCTTTACAGAGCAAGTGGCGGGATTCTGGTCGAAAGTTAATGAGCAGAGAGCAGGAAAGGCAACGGATTCGCGCGAAGCTATCTGACGCGGACCGAGAATTTATGGATGCCCTAAAGGCTATGTTTACAGGCTGCCGGCTGACGGGTCTCCGTTTTAGTGACGGTGAACAAATCGGACAATGTCCGTCCGACAAAACAGGAGAGCGAAGTGAGTGAGGAGATTGTGTGTCATTTCGGTAAGCACGAAGGCGTGCGCATGGGCGAGATTCCAACCGGTTATCTGCGTTGGGCGGTCGAGAAAATCGATCCGGTGCCGTTGCCAGAACATAGGAAGAATGAAAATGGGACGCCTAAAACGTCAGAAGCCATTAAGGAGATGGAAGAGGATATGCGCAACTTTCTAAGTGCGGCTGAGGATGAACTGGAATTGAGGAGTGTGGACGGTGAGTGACTCCACGTGGCTTGATATCGACAATGTTCTGGCCAGTGCGGCAACTCAGGCGCGCAAGAAGATTGACCCTGATTTGGTTGCCCAGTACGTCGAGGACATCGCTAACGGTGCCAAATTCCCGGCCCTTGTTGTGTTCGTTGAGAAGAATTCTGAGCGTTACATCTTGGCTGACGGATTCCATCGTTTGCAGGCTTATGTTGAGTCTGATTACAAACAGGTCGAGGTCGAGGTCCATGAGGGCGATTTGCATGCTGCATTCCGGTACGCATTAGGATCGAACTGTGAGCACGGCGCACGGCGCACAAATGCCGACAAGCGGCACGTTGTCGAGTTGGCGCTCAAAGACCCTGATGTTAGCCAGCGACCAGTGCAGGAAATTGCAGACATTTGCCGGGTGAACGAAAAAACCATCAGGCGCATCCGTGAGGAGCAGCTTGACAAGTCGAAAAACAAAGGCAGTGGTGGCAAAGACTCGAAGGGTAAGGCGGCAGACGCAAAGCCCGAAGATCAGCGCAGTACTCGGCCTGAGCCTACCCAGGAAGAGGTAGACATGACCGAGTTACGCACAGCTATGGGCCTCATCAAAGCGCTTCCATACGGTGGCGAGGACGTCACAAAGCTCAGCCCAAACAAGGACGATGTTGCTGACTTTGAGTACGCGGCTGCGTGGCTATCGCATGCTGTTTTGGTAATGCGCAGGCCCGGATGACGAACCCCAATGACATTTGAGCTTAGAGATTATCAACGGCAGTCGGTGGACTTTGCAATGAACCATGGCATTGCAGACAAGCCGATTCACGTTGCGCCGTGCGCCGCGGGAAAAACGGTAATTCAGGCATTCATAGCCAAAAGAGAGATGGATCGAGGCAACAGTACTGCAATCTTGACACCTCGCTCAGAAATTCTGAATCAAACGCTGGCGATGGCGAGAGAGGTTTGTGGTTACGAGAATGTGTCTATTCTCAGGGCGAAACGAGATGGGGAGAGTTGGAATCCGGTAAATCCGGTGCACATTGTTTCGTGGCCGACTCTAATTTCTCGTGCGCGGCGATCTAAATTCTGGTTTCCGAAGGTTGATCGCGTTCTAATCGATGAATGTCATTTGTCTGTAAGTCCTAAGATTCTCGAAATCTTGCAGCACTATGCACCGTTGGCCGCTATTGACGGATTCACAGCAACGCCAGCGAGAATGACCGGGATCGGACTTGGCCGTTTTTTTACCGAAATAAAACACGTAACCAGCGTTCGTCAGCTCATTGCTAGTGGGCACCTTTCTGACTGTGAGTATTGGGGTGGTGCGACGCCGGATATGACCGGCATGAAAGTTGACAAAGGCGATTTCCGCCGTCAACCACTATCGAAGGTCTGCGTCACACTCGTCGGCGATATCGTTGATAATTGGCTCAGGCTGGCCTCAGATCGTCAGACAATCGTTTTTGCAGTCGATATAGCCCATTGCGAGGCTCTTAATGATCGCTTCCAAGGGGTGGGCATACAGAGCCGCTCGCTGCATACCGGACTCGATCAGGAAAAGCGCGATCAGATTGTCGAGGAATTCAAGTCCGATAAAATTCAGGTACTTGTGAATGTTAGCGTGTGTTCCTATGGTTTTGACGCGCCGAGCGTGACGTGCATTGTGCTGGCCAGACCGACCAGGTCCATCGTTCTTCACATTCAAATGCTCGGCCGCGGAATGAGGCCAGGTTATGGCACTGCGATGATCCTCGATCACGCCGGCAACACGCTGCGGCTCGGGCATGCTGACGATCTGTACAGGTGGTCACTCGACGAGGGCAAAGAGGCTGCGAAAAACTGGACGCGCATGGAGGCGTCCGGTGAGTCCAAAGAATCGAAGGATTACGAGTGCGGTGACTGTGGTGCGATTTTCAAAGGTCAGCGCCGTTGTCCAAAGTGCGGGTGGGAGATTCCATTCGCCAAGCGAGACGTTGAGGTTCAGGAGGCGGACCTAGTGCCCATCGGTCGCAACCTGGTTAAGCGATTACCCGACGATTGGCCGTCACACGAGACTTTCTTTTCCATGCTGCTGCATTACCAACGCCAGAACAACGCGGGCAAGAATTTCGCGGCCAACACGTTCCGCAAGAAAGCCGGTTGTAGTGCCCCGAGAAACTGGCACGAGTTCCGTAGCGTTTTACCCGACAGGAGAGTGACCAATTACATCAAATCCAGAAACTACGCGCGCGGAGCCATGCAACGAAAACTGCGAGCACAAGGCAAAATACGAGAGACGGGTAGCACTATTGGCTGATCGCATGGCCGTCATGATTGCGCTCCTTGGGGCACGGCACGATGGTTGGGAGTGGCTGTTCGGCGAGCACATGTGGGGAGACCCTAATGGTATTGCCGAAGAGATTCGCGAGTGGAAGGAATACCGAAACGGCTTGGAAATAGTAAAGTTATTTATTCGGAGGGATGATGAAAACTACAAAAGAAATGATCGCTGTAATGCAGGCCAAGGAAGACGACGCTGAGATTGAGTTTCTTTGGTTATTAAACGACTATCAAGTGAGGCAACAAGAACCTCGCGAATGGTGGCTAAATACTTACTCCACAGGTAGTGTATTTGGGTACGCATCTGCTAATGCGGCTAATTGCCGCGCCGGCTCTGACAGACTAGATCGTGTCCACGTTATCGAAGTACTAGACGATGACTAATATATACGCCAACCAGTTAGGGGCTCTGTTCCTCGACCATAACCAAAGGCTGATCGTGTTCGCCAGACGTCTTGTCGGTGCCGATGCAGAGGACATGGTGCAGGAAACCTTTATCAAGGCGCATAGCTACTTGCGCAGCGGTAGGGAAATCCGCGCACCGCTGAACTTCTTATTCATCACACTGCGCAATTTGATTAACGATACACACCGCAAAACGAAATTAGCTCTCGTAGATATCCCGACCGATACCGCCGAGGACGAGACGCCATCGATAGAACGTCAGGCAATGTCCGGACAGAAACTTGAGAGCGTCTGCGAGGACATCGCGCGGTTGCCGGAGAAGATGCGAGACGCCTTCGTGCTGAGGAAAGTCTACGGCTACAGTTGCAGTGAGGCCGCAGAACATCTTGGCCGCTCACCGAATACGGTCCGGGAACAGGTAACTCAGAGTTTTAAGAAGCTACAGGAGATGCAGAGACATGGGTGATATAGATTTCTACGTTGGCCGCGTATTTACCCTAGTTGTATTGGTTATCATAGCGATTCCTTTCGCCGTTGTTGGAGTAGCTGAAGTTTTTTCTCTTAATGGTGAGACTGAATTAAGCGCTCGCGACATCGCCCACCTATCTTCACTCTGCTACGAAGCCGACATGCGGGCGATCCTGATTAAGATCGACGGCGAATACGTTGTTGAGTGCAAACCGAAAGTGACGAAAGAATGATGTGCCAAAAGACATTAGCCGCCCCCGAACAATTACATCACGCTTTGCGTCAGTTTCTTTGGATGGCGATATGTTGGAACGATCACAATTTTGACGAAGGAACTATCGCAAAAGAGTGCCGTGAAATTTGTGACGGGCTAGGAATAACCTCGACAGAAGACGCAAACGATCTTTTGGGCAACTTTATAATCGTAGAGTTGGAACAAAATGAGCATGACAAATAATCCGTATCCCTGTCAACTATCGGTGCGCACCGATATAGGGCGGAACAAATCATGCGCCGCAATGCTGGGAGTACCTCGGAGTGCGCGGAAAGCGGGCAAGTTTCGCGGAGTACTTTACTTGACGTCTGCACACCGTTAGTGTACAGTCTATACATGGCGTTGGGACAGGCCCGACGCGACAGGCAACAGGAGCCTAGAGATGAACAAAACCTCGACGAAAATCAAATTATCGGATCTGGCAACGGGTGAGAAATTTTACCTGAGAGGCGGGTTTTATGTTCGTAGCGACAAGCAGGTTACAACACGGGATTATTCCTACAAAACACATAGCGAAATTGATGTACCTAGCATTCGCTGCCACACAATCATCAATGACCGCGGTGACATCGGGGCTTTGACGCGAGATTTCGCGCTGACACAATCGGTCCGGTTGGTTGAGGTATCAAAATGAAACTCACCCCATTTGCAGAAGCATGTCTCTCCACTGTGCCAGTTAACGAATTGGTAGATGCGTTGAATGGTCCCGTTGACTCTAACGATTTGGTGGAGTGGGACATCACAGAGGCTGA
>QIHS01000116.1 GCA_003229095.1 Woeseia sp.
ATTACGGTCGGTGAAAACGGTGACCTGACCCTGAATGCCGAGCCGGTGCTCAAAGAACTCGCACATTTACCAGAAGAATAAAAAAAATCGGGGTCAGAGCCCAATAACGGGCTCTGACCCGGTTATTGGGCTCTGACCCCGATTTTTTCCGACCCGCTTTTCTAGCGGCCTCTATAGATGATGCGGCCTTTGCTGAGGTCGTATGGGGTGAGTTCGACCGTAACTGCGTCGCCGGTGAGGATGCGGATATAGTTTTTTCGCATTTTCCCCGATATATGTGCGATGACGACATGGCCATTCTCCAATTCAACCCGAAAGGTCGTGTTGGGTAACGTGTCCTTAACGACACCTTCCATTTGTAGCGCTTCTTCTTTAGCCAATTTCCCTCTGCCCGGTATGTTCAGCGAGCCGAATTGTGCAGAAATGCGGGGTCTAATGCAATGCGCTGGTGCCCCGTCAGGCGAGGAAATTTGGCGATATTGCTTGGTTTTTCAGGCCACGCGTCGAACTTCTCTGTTCCCGCGCAGGATTCTTGCAGTACCTCGGAAAATTCGCTGCGTGGCATGAGGGTCGCACCCAGCGTCAGCAGGTGCGAAGATTCAACCTGGCAATCGAGCAATGCGAATCCATGTCTGTCGATAATGTTGCACAATGCCAGCATCGCGCCCTTCGATGCATCGCTCTTTCGACTGAACATCGATTCGCCGAAAAACACCTTGTTAATCGCGAGTCCGTAAAGCCCGCCGACCAGGCTACCCGACTGCCAGACCTCGATTGAGTGTGCCCAGCCTTGCTCATACAGTGCACGATAAGCATGGCGCATATCCAGCGTAATCCAGGTACCGTCCTGACCGGCACGATCCTCTGCGCAAGCAGCGATGACGTCGTCGAACGCGCGATTGATATGAATTTCGAATGTACTGCTTCTGAACGAACGGTGCAGTCGTCGTGACACCCTGAACTGATCGGGGCGCAATACACAACGCGGATCAGGAGCCCACCAGAGAACAGGTTGCCCATCGCTGAACCAAGGAAAAATGCCGCGACGATAAGCGTACAAAAGGCGTTCTTCTGATAGATCGCCACCAACAGCGAGCAAGCCGTCTGGATTCTTGCTGGCGGATTCAATCTCCGGAAACGCTTCGGGTGGATCGTCGTTATTGATCCAGACGATCTGAGGCGACTTCATTTTATTACCGGATCAGCGTTCCGGCCGGCCTTATACGGGCTGTGGGAATTGACGGCTTCGATGTAATGGTCAACGTGGCGCGACTCGTTCTCCAAAAAACGCTCAACTGCGGAGAAAAACTCTGGTCGCTCAAGCCAGTGAGCTGACCAGGTAGTCACCGGCACGAACCCGCGGCTAATCTTGTGTTCCCCTTGTGTGCCAGGTTCAAAAGTCTGGCGCTTGTGTTCTATGCAATAGTCAATGCCCTGGTAGTAACAAGTTTCAAAATGCAGCGCGTCGTAGCGTAAATTCGTTCCCCAGTAGCGACCGTATAGGGTGTGCTGCGAATCGTAGAAAACAGCTGCAGCAACCGGCATTCGTTCTTTTTCCGCAATCACCACCAGAATGTTGTCGGCCAGTCGTTTCGATATTTCCTGAAAAAATTCCAGACTGAAATACGGCATTGAACCACGCCGTAAGAAAGTCATACTGATTAACTCGTAAACGTCCCGCCAGATTGCTGCATCAATTTGGGCACCCTTGAACCGGCGAAAACAGATGTTTTGTTCTTGTACCCGGCGGCGGTCGCGGCGCGCCTTCTTTCGTTTCGCAGAGCTAAAGGTTGCAAGGAAATCATCGAAATTCCGATACTGATTGTTGTGCCAGTGAAACTGGCAGTCTTTACGCAGCTTCAGGCCACCTTTTTGCAGACTGTCGAGTTCCGATGAGTGTGGAAATAACACATGCAACGAGGAATGGCCTGAGGCAGTGGCGAACGATCGGGCAGCATCGATCAGCTCAGGTGCAAGTTCCGCATTGGCGACAAGTAGTCTGTTGCTCGGCGCTGGTGTAAACGGTATTGCCGACACCAACTTGGGATAGTAGGAAAGGCCCGCCGTTTCATACGCTTGTGCCCAGCCCCAGTCGAATACAAATTCGCCCCAGGAGTGCGATTTCTCGTAGAGAGGCATGGCCGCCTGCAGTTTGCCGGCTTCATTGAATAGTCCGATGTGGCGCGGTTGCCAGCCAGTATCAGCGCAAACCGAGCCGCTTTTTTCTGCTGCTGACAGAAATTCATGCTGCAGGAAAGGGTAGCGATTACCGGCGAGCCTGTTCCAGTCTTGCGCCTTGAATTCATTGATGCTGGCGGCGACCTCTACCCGCATCGTGCTCAATACCGGCTATGCCGCAGCGTTGCTGACATGCGCATCTGCGGCCTCGGCATCAAGGAATTTCTCGGCATCCAGTGCCGCCATACAGCCGGCGCCAGCTGACGTTATTGCCTGCCGATAGACCTGATCAGCGACATCGCCGGCGGCAAATACGCCGGGCGTGCTGGTCGCCGTTGCATCTCCTTTGAGGCCGGCTGTGACAACGATGTAGCCATTGTTCATTTCCAGCTGATCGTTGAACAAAGCAGTGTTCGGGCTGTGCCCAATGGCAATGAAAACACCATCCAGCGCAAGGTCCGTCGCCTTAGCGCTATCCGTCGTGCTCAAGACACGCAGTCCGGTGACACCTGACTCATCGCCCAGCACCTCATCGACCACATGATCCCAGAGTATCTCTACATTACCGTCAGCCTCTTTTTGAAAGAGGTGATCCTGAAGAATTTTCTCTGAGCGTAAGGCATCGCGACGGTGTACCAGCGTCACTTTGGACGCGATATTGCTCAGATACAGCGCCTCTTCAACCGCAGTATTGCCGCCACCAATGACCGCAACCTCTTTGTCGCGAAAGAAAAATCCGTCGCAGGTCGCACAAGCGGAAACACCGCGGCCCTTGAAAGCCTCTTCTGAAGGCAGGCCCAGGTACTTGGCCGTCGCACCGGTTGCAATGATCAGGGCATCGCAGGTGTAAGACCCGTAATCGCCAACGAGTGTGAAGGGCCTCGTCGAAACATCGGCTTTATTGATATGGTCATTGATGACTTCAACATCGTAGCGTTCCACATGCTTCAGCATGCGATCCATTAACTCGGGACCCTGCAGGCCGGTCACGTCTCCCGGCCAGTTATCAACATCGGTTGTGGTCATCAATTGGCCGCCCTGTTCGATTCCGGTCACGATCACCGGGTTGAGGTTGGCCCGCGCTGCGTACACTCCAGCCGCGTACCCTGCAGGCCCGGAGCCGAGGATAAGAACGCGGCAATGTTTCGTATTGCTCATGTATAATTTACCTTAAGGAATCTGGATGGTTGTCTTGTCGAATCGGTCTTGTCGAATCGGCCACTGTCTCTGCTCAGCCCGAGCCTTGCTAAATGCTACCTCGCCGGCAACATTCAAGACCTGAGGAAGTGAACGGACGCGAACGCCAAAGGGCAAGTGTAGGGAATATGCAGCACGTTCGTAAAGTGGGTGTCCTGAAAAGCGCATTGAAAAGCGACAATGGCGGGTTGTGCCGTTCTCGTTGCAGGGCCGCACAGGGCGGCCCAGATGCACGGAGGCGCGAGTTTGAGTATTCAGGATCGACAGCGTATCTTGCGACGAGATTTAGTAGAATCAGTATGTTAGCCAACTATCATTTCAATTTACATTAATATGGCAAGAACACGGCAAGCACGAAAACAACCTTCCCGGGTATCCGACCAGGTCGTCGTTACCTTGCGCGAGGGTGCGCTGCTGCTCTTCATTATGTTGACGCTGATCTTGTTGTTCGCACTGTTCACCTACGACCCGGCCGATCCAGGATTTAGCCAGGCCAGCGCCAGCGACGATATCCAAAATGGGGTTGGTCGAACCGGCGCAATGATTGCGGACGTGTTATTCAACTTATTCGGGCGTCCGGCTTACTTGTTTGCAGCCATGATCCTGTATTTCGGCTGGATGATTTTCAGGACCCGAAACGCCACAGTCAAATTCACGCGCGCCGACTATACGCTGAAATTTGTGGGATTCGTTGCAACCCTGGTCAGCAGTTGCGCGCTGGCGACCTTACATTTTTCTTCCGTCGGGTTTCCTCAGTCCGCTGGCGGCATTGTTGGCAAGATTTTTGGCGAGATGCTTCAGGGCGGAATGAAATTATTGGGCGCCAGTTTTCTGCTGTTCTTCGTTTGGGTTGCCGCGATCACCGTATTTGTCGGCTTTTCGTGGTTTACCACGATGGACCGCCTTGGCAAGTGGTGCCTGGCCAATTACGAAAAGCTTCGTGAGAAGATCGGCGAACTACGAGATCGCGCTGAAGGCAGGCGACAGCTCGCAGCAAGGCAGAACGTGTTCGAAAAGGAAAAAAAGCGCACGGCCAGTCGTGTGCCGCCGCGAATTGAGCCGTCACTGGCACAGTTGGAGCCGAGTGATCGTGCAGAGAAAGAACGCCAGGTTCCGCTGTTCGAACCGCCTTCCGCCGGCGAGTTGCCGCCGTTGTCCCTGCTGGACGATCCGCCGGAGCAGGACAGCGGTTATTCGGAAGAAGCGCTTGAGGCGATGTCGCACCTGGTTGAGCTGAAACTGAGAGATTTCAACATTGAGGTGGAAGTCGTATCCGTATCGCCGGGTCCGATAATCACCCGCTTCGAGCTCGACCCGGCACCAGGCGTCAAGGTGAGTCAGATCTCGAACCTGGCCAAAGACCTGGCGCGTTCGCTGTCGGTCGTCAGCGTGCGCGTGGTTGAGGTCATTCCCGGCAGGTCTTACATCGGCCTCGAAATTCCGAACGAAAATCGCGAGCTTGTGACCCTGGGAGAGATTCTCAAGAGCAAAGTGTATGACGAACTTGCCTCGCCACTGACGCTGGCCCTTGGAAAGGACATCGGCGGCAAATCGGTGGTTGCCGATCTGTCACGGATGCCCCATCTGCTCATCGCCGGAACGACTGGCAGTGGCAAATCGGTAGCGATCAACGCGATGGTTTTAAGTCTCCTGTACAAAGCGAAACCCGAGCACGTGCGATTGATCATGGTTGATCCGAAGATGCTCGAGTTATCGGTCTACGAGGGAATACCACACTTACTGACGCCGGTCGTCACTGACATGAAAGAGGCAGCGAATGCGTTGCGCTGGTGCGTTGGGGAGATGGACAGGCGCTACCGCCTCATGGCAGCACTGGGTGTACGCAACATCGGCGGATACAACCGCAAAGTGAAAGATGCGATTGATGCGGGCAAGCCGTTGCTGGATCCGAGCAAGCCGTTGCTGGATCCGATCTGGAAACCACCGGAACTGATAGACCCCGATAGGCCGGTCGAACACCCGACACTCACCCCTTTGCCGTTCATCGTTGTCATCATCGATGAGCTCGCTGACATGATGATGATTGTCGGTAAAAAGGTCGAAGAACTGATTGCGCGGCTGGCGCAAAAAGCGCGTGCGTCAGGCATACATATGTTGCTGGCAACACAGCGTCCTTCTGTCGATGTCATCACTGGCCTGATCAAGGCCAATATTCCGACGCGCATCGCATTTCAGGTGTCGGCCAAGGTTGATTCACGCACCATCCTTGATCAGATGGGCGCGGAAAACCTGCTGGGTCACGGTGACATGCTCTACTTGCCGCCGGGCACATCCGTGCCGACGCGTGTGCATGGGGCATTTGTTGCAGATCATGAAGTGCATGCTGTTGTACGCAACCTTAAAAAAGCCGGTGCGCCGCGATATATTGATGAAATTGTTCGGGCGCCGTCCAGCCTAACTCCGGGATTGACCGGCCTGGACCCACAATCCGCGGATGAAATTGATGCAGAACAGGATCCGCTTTACGACCAGGCGGTGCAGGTCG
>QIHS01000550.1 GCA_003229095.1 Woeseia sp.
TACTGCCCGCTATGGCTCTTGCCATCTACGCAGTCACTTGCCATGAAACTGCCAGACAAGAGATATCCCTCTACGGTCTGCGATGAGTGCTGCCAGGGCAGCGTTGCGCCGGGATCGATTCTTGCGAGCCACGTTCGCGCGCCGCTGCCAGGATCCTGCCGTAGCACTTTGATTGTGCGACCGCTACTGCCGTCAACAGCGGCTGGAAATTTCCAGTCAATCAGGCTGCTGTTGGTAATCAATGGCGTTTGAATAACAGCCCGCTCGTTTCCGTCATCCAGAAAGTACAACAGCAGAGCGCCGTTGTCGGAGCCCATTTGTAAGCCGGACGAACCGGGCGGAATGTAGGCATAACCCCCTACCGTCAGCAAGAACTCGCCCAGCATAAGCTCACCCTGCAACACAAATAGCTCGACACTTTGCCCCGGCGATGCGCCGGTTGTGAATTGCCAGTCTGGCGGCAGTTGCACACGATTGCTCGTACGCTGTGTACGCGGGTCACCGGCAAGCTGCTTGGAACGCGCGCCGGGCAATCCGGCGATAAAAACGTTCGATAGTTCATCGACCTCGATGTAGGCGGGATACGACAACTTGGGCGGCCCTGATATGCAACCACTAACGAAGACGGCGAGTGTTAGCAGCAGGAATGATTGAATTGGTCTGATCTCAGGTTTCATAGTGCATCCATACGCAGTCAATGCCATCCAGCAGCATGTGAATCACGAGACCCAGCCCGATCAGCCGCGTCTTTGGCCACGCTGCCAGCAGGACATAGAATGCTATGACCGGGTACTGGTGCAGTGGATGAAAACCGATGCTGCAACGCTCTGGATCGTAAACCGGATCGGCCAACAGATGATCAAGGTCGACGAGCATTGTTGCAAGCATGATCAGCCAAGCGCGAAGAAAAATCTTGCCATAATACTGACGAGCGATCGCGGCCGGTACAGCCACGTGCAGCAACATGTGAATCACGGCCCGGATCATGGCTTTACATCAATGAAGGTAATAAAAAAGCCGCCCGGAAACCGGGCGGCATATTAAGCAAAAGATGTCTCAGGCGCGGGCGCGGTTTTTGCAGAATTCTCGAAACCTCTATGTTCGTAACGAATCCAATCCACCGAATCGCCGCTACCTGCGAGAAGCTTTTGGTTGCTACTCACTCGCGCTGTCCAGGCTAACGAGCTTGTATCAAACTGAGCGCGTGATGAGAGGTAACACGCTAATCTCAACTCCAACGATTGACACCTCATCTCCGTGCGTACCAATGCGGTACGCGCGAATGCTACTACATCTAGTAGCCGAAGGCGAGATTCATACAAGATATGGGTAGTTAAGGGACTAATCGGTCGCATTCCAGAACAATCGACGTTGCCGCGCGACGGGGTGGACTGAGCTTTCTTATACTACTATCCTGCCGAGCTGATCAGGCACCAAAACAACTTCCTCAAAGACTGCGCGGTATGACAAATGGCTGAAAAACAGTACGATATTCACAAGCAAAACAAAGTGCGCCAACTACGCGAGAAAGCGCGTTACGACGAGGCCACCGTACACGCAATTCTTGATGCCGGAATTCTCGCACATGTCGCGTTTGTGCAGGACGGCGCTCCTGTTGTCGTGCCGATGATTTATGGCCGGGAGGGTGACACAATTTACCTGCACGGTGCGCGTAAGGCGCGAGTTATTCGACTTCTGGAGCAGACGGATAGGGCGTGTATGAACGTGACCCTCCTCGATGGCCTCGTGCTTGCCCGATCGGCATTCAATTCTTCAATGAACTACCGCTCAGTGACCATTTTCGGCACGCCGAAGCTAGTCGAGAAAAGTGCGGACAAGTTACATGCAATTAACATCGTCAGTGAGCACAGTATGCCGGGCCGATGGGAAGAGCTTCGCGACTCACACGAGCGCGAGGTAAAAATGACCGGCGTTATTTCACTCAGTATCGAATCTGCGTCCGCCAAGATATCGGCGGGCAAGCCTGATGATGAAGATGAGGATTACGACATCCCGGTCTGGGCGGGCGTGCTGCCAGTCTCAACGAACATTGGACCCCTTGAAGACGACGATCGTCTATTGCCGGGTGTCACCCCATCCGCGGCAGTGCAGGCGCTGCAAAACAAGATGCTGTAGTTCACGCGGCGACGGGTAGATGGCCGAACTTCACCCATAGCGTTGTGCGGCACCCCTTTTCGCTAATAGGCGCATGTCCGCTGCCCGGTGGGTTTCTGACGTAAGTACCGGCTGGATAGTCGCCATGTTCGTCGGAGAAAATGCCTTCGAGGACGAGAAACTCCTCACCTTTGGCATGTTCGTGTCGCGGAAACACGCTACCCAGCGCATATCGCACGATGCTCGTTGCGCGAGCGACTTCGTCTCCAATGCGATCGAGCATAATGCGATCGACACCTGACTCGGGAGAGTGAATCCAACTCACGGAATCCGCGACGACCAATGCCGTTTTTGAGAAATCTGCATTGATACGCATCGCCGGATTGTATAGGTGCCCCCTGTTGAGCGCACCACGAAAAAAGGCGGCTTCGTCTGAAGCCGCCTTTATTTCTCTGCGTAGTGCTTGGCTTAATTCATTCTGTATTGAACTTCCACGCCGTAGACACGACCCTTGTTCAACGGTGAGAAAGTAGCGCCAGGGAAGAACGGCAATTGCGTATCGCCACCAATCGTCGTCTGGTCCTTCAGGTTCTTGCCAAACAATGAGAACACGATGGTGTCATCCATGAACGAAAATCCAAGTCGGGCATTAATCATGTCCACCTCACGCAAGGTGCCGAGATTGTTGTCGGTAAAGAATGCCGGGTCGCGGCGGTAGCCACTGCCCTGTGCCGAGAAAGTGCCCCAACTCATGTCACGCTGGTAAATGATTTCTCCACCGTATGACAGGGGCGCCAGTCGAGGGATCTTAAGCGCAAGATCAACATCATCGACAATTCCGTCACCACTGATATCAAACAGTACTTCGTTGTATTCCCCATCCAGGTAACCGAAACTCGCTTTGATGATGAGGTTGTCCGTCAACACCGCGGTCAGCTCGGCATCGATGCCCTTGATCGTCGCATCCGCCGTATTCCGGACAAGTTGTACCACGCCCACGAACGGATCCGCGAAATTGACCTCGCGTTGTATGTTTTCAATTCGATTACGATACGCCGAAAGATTGACGCGGACTTTGCCGCCGGCAAAATCCTTCTTCATACCGATTTCAATAGAACGCTGTTCTTCCTCGTCGAATGCGGCATTCGGAATGGCAGGTGCGGTATGGCGCAGATTGAAGCCACCGCTACGGAAGCCCTTGGTCCAGAAAGCATAATATTGTGTGTCGTCGTCCGGCACGATCTGGATGCCGACTTTGGGCGTGAAGTTATCCCAATCTTGTGAATCGATGAAGTCGAACATCGTACAACCACCTGCCAGGGTACAGCCACTGATCGGACTAATTGTCGCAATCTGTGCATCCTTTTCTTCGTAGGTAAATCGACCACCAAGATTCAAGGTAATCCAGTCGCTCACCTGCCAGTCAACCGTCGCAAAAAGGCCCAAAGTAGTCTGGTCCTGAGTGCCGCCACCGGTGATTCCAGGAGGCGGAAATCCCAACGGTGGAATTTGCCGATTCTCGAGATAGGTGAATTCCTGAGTGAAGTAATAGAGACCGCTCGTCAGGTATATATCGCCAAAGCTGCCTGCATATCGAAGCTCGTTCGACAATTGGTCCTGGTTGGTGTCGGCAGCTGCATGGAATAAAAACAGCGGCGTGGAATCGATGTCGCCCAATGTGGATGATTCGTACTCACGATAGGCAAGAATGTTGGTGATCTGCCCATCGCCGAAGGCCACATCCCAGTTCGCTTCAACGATGATATTAGTCCACGTGTTGTCGTAAAAACCCCTTTCATCGACAGCAAATTCGAAACCCTCGAAATCATAAGCAGCAGGGCAAAGACCCGGAACCGGTGTCGCTGTACACCCTCTGTTCTGGGCTGCTGGCCCGTCACCCTCGGACTGACCTACTTCGACTCGTGCGATGACATCGAATGAGTCGTTTACATCGAAAGACAGCGCGCCACGAATCATCGTCGTTTCAGCTTCGCCAAAACTGCTGCCGTCGAACAAATTCGTATGCCAACCGCCATCGTCGTTGTTGTAGGCAGCAAACTTGAAGCCCACTGAGTCGCTTATTGGTCCTGCGATAACGGCTGAAAGATAACGGTTGTCGCCTGTCTCATAGGCAACTTTCGCTTTGACCGTGAGTTCATCGGTCGGTCGCGTCGTATTGATGACAACCGCACCGCCGGTCACATTGCGACCGAATAACAGGCCTTGCGGTCCGCGCAAAATTTCGACGCTCTCGATGTCAAAAATATCAAGCACGACCCCGGCATTCAGTCCAAAATACATGCCGTCAACGAATAGTCCGACCGTCGGATCAATGGATGGAATCGAGCTGTTGATGCCGAGACCGCGGATAGAGAAGTTGGCGGTACCGCGTGTCGTGCCGATATCCTCAAGCTGCACACTTGGCGCAGAAAATCCCAGCGCACTGAGATCTCGAATGTGCAGGGCATCGAGTTGATCGGCGCCATACGCGGTGATCGCCAACGGCGCGGTTTGAGCTGCGACGCCGCCGGCGCGTTTGGTTGCCGTCACAATAATTTCTTCGAGCAACACGTTGCCCAGCTCCTGAGCCTGGGCAAGGCTGGTAAAGACGAGCGAGGCTAGTGCAACGACGGCTGCCGCGCGGTGCCGGAAAAAAGTTTGGGTCTGCATACCTGTGTCTCCGCAAGAGGTTGATTCGTTCAGTGAGCTGTCGTTGAGTATACAACAAACAGAACGGTGTACGCCGAGCGCCGAAGCTCACATCCCAATGAACCGTATCGTACTGAAATTATTCAACTATTGGTATCCATGCCGGACACAGCCCGGTCGTCCTCTTTACTGCTTGCTGACATTTGTTGTTAAAAAGGAACAATTACGACCAGTACTCGCGCTCGCACAGCGCTTTTCAGCCACTGTGTGGAAACTGGCTGTGCTCCAGCTCGAGTCGCAAGAGTGCCTCTTTGGTCGGCAAACCGCCGCCAAATCCGGTCAACGCGCCACTGGCACCGATCACGCGGTGACACGGGATCACGATTGGCAACGGGTTGCGACCATTCGCTGCACCAACGGCTCTTACTGCTTTCGGTCTGCCAATGCGGCTCGCAACATCTCCGTAGGAAACGGTTGTGCCATAGGGAATCTTTTGCAGTTCGTCCAAAACCTGCAGCTGAAACTCTGTGCCTGTCGGCTTCAGGGCCAGGTCGAAACACTTTCGCTTCCCGGCGAAATAGTCGCTGAGTTGTTCCCGCGCGGCCACGAACGGTTTCTCTGTAAAGATCCAGTCGGCTGCCGGCTCGCGGCGCATTGACCCTTCAGGAAATCCGATCAGGCACAGGGTGTCTTCCTCGCCAGCGAGCAACAAGTCGCCAATGGGTGTTTCCAGGTAGCAGTAATACATGGTTCTATCCTCCGGAGCCCGGCAGGGAACTCCATAAAAGCATGGCGGCATACGCTCGCCAGGGCCGCCAACTCTCGGCCCGGGATTCCAGTTCTTTCGGCGTCACGCGGCGTGGATAATCTATCGCCTTGATCAGGCCCAGGTCCGACGCCGGAAACGCATCCGGATTTTTCAGCGCGCGCATTGCAACATACTGTGCTGTCCAATCGCCGATGCCGCGAATTGATTTTAGCGATTCACAAAATTCTGTCGGGTCTTGTATGGCGGAGAAAGTCAGTTCGCCACTCAAAACCGCTTTTGCTGTACGACGGATAGTCTCCGCCCGACTCGTCACGATGCCAATATTGTTGAAACGTGCTCTGGCCAGTCGCGCCGGTGTCGGAAAAATTCTATTGAGCCCGGATGATTCGTCATCGTCGGCCAGCGACAGAGGCTCACCGTATCGAGCGGCGATACGGCCCGCGAGCGTCGGCCTTGACGGAAATTTGTTGTCCCAGGATGGCGCGAACCGTCAATTCAAAGCCGTCCCAGGCACCGGGGACCCGAATTCCGGGGAGCCGTATTAGCGTATTCCGCAGAACCGAATCTTTGCGCAGGGCTGAAGCGATCTCCAGTGCGGGCGCATCCAGGTCGAAGACATCCCGCGCGCATTGCACAACTTCGAAAATCGACGCTGTGCTGACACCTTTCAGGGTGAGCGATAAATAGCCGTCACGCCGATCCGGCTGTACGGTAATGATGCCGTGTTTGCCGTCGCTGGAAAACGTGCGGCGATAGCTCGAAGCAACGACTTGCTCAACACCGGGCGTGGCGCGGTGTGAAAAAAATTCCAGTGAAGCATTCCAGTTATAAGGCGCCCGGTAAGGCAGCCGAACAGTGAGCGTCGCCTTGCGTCCAACGGGTTGGGATTCATCCCTGGATTTTCG
>QIHS01000361.1 GCA_003229095.1 Woeseia sp.
ATGCCAGTATGACCATGGAGAATGTCACCAACGGATGCTGGATCGAAAGGTCCGTAAAGCCAAGCGCAATGATGGTAACGACGCCGCCCACCAACAGGCCACGAAGAATTCCGCCAGCGACATGGCCCATGATGATGGTCGCGTTAGACATCGGTGAGACAACCATTTCCTCAACATGTTTGCCAAACTTTGCACCGAAAAATGACGACACAACATTTCCGTAAGAATTTGTAATTACGGACATCATGATCAGGCCCGGCGCGATGAACTGCATGTAGTCGAAGCCGTCCATCATGCCGATTCGGCGCCCAATCAGGTTGCCGAAAATGATGAAATACAAAGTCATGGTGATCGCTGGTGGCACGATCGTCTGTACCCATATCCTGAGGACACGCAGAACCTCCTTGCGTACCAGGGTTTTGAAACCGACCCAATTAAGCCTGAGATTCACGCTTTCAATTTCCTGTTCAAGCGCTGCTTGCCTGTTTGTTTTCAACCAACCCCATGAAAAGCTCTTCGAGCCGGTTGGCTTTGTTTCGCATACTCACTACAGTGATGTCTTTTTCGTTGAGTGCGCTGAACAAAGCATTCAAATCGTCGCCGGAATTCAGTGTCACTTCGAGCTCGTGCTCCTTGAGCAATGCCGTCTCAAATCCATCCAGTGAAGGCGATGCCATCAATGGATCGCGCAGATTCAGAACAAATACTTCGCGCTGAAGTTTTCGTAACACGACACTCATCGGTGCATCCTCAATGATGCGACCCTCGTCGATAATCGCCACATCGCGACAAAGACTTTCAGCCTCTTCCAAGTAGTGTGTCGTCAAAATTATAGTCGTTCCGGATTCATTGATCCGGCGCAGAAACGTCCACATCGATCGTCTGATCTCAATGTCCACACCGGCTGTTGGTTCATCGAGTATTAGCAAACGGGGTTCGCTGATTAGCGACCGTGCGATCATCAAACGACGCTTCATTCCACCTGACAGTCTGCGCACTGCCTCATCACGGCGATCCCACAATTTCAGCTCAGTCAGATATTGCTCGGCACGCTCAATCGCTGTGCCACGCTCGATGCCGTAATATCCCGCCTGGTTCACGACAACGTTCAATACAGAATCAAAGAAATTCATGTTGAATTCCTGCGGCACCAGGCCAATGCAGGACTTCGCGGTCTCCAGGTCAGAATCGATATCGTGACCGAAAATCTCGACCTGTCCGGCGGTCTTGTTGACCAGCGAGGTCACAATGCCGATTGCGGTGGTTTTGCCCGCGCCGTTGGGACCCAGCAGCGCATAGAAATCGCCGGCCTCCACCGTCAGGTCGATACCCTTCAGCGCTTGAACGCCATTGGCATAGGTTTTTGTCAGGTTTTTGATCGATAGGGCTGGCATCGCGACGCGTATTGTATACGCGACTGCTAATCCTGTGTTGAATCGATTGACTCCGCCACCTGCATTTGTGGAACATCTGAGCGGCGTGCGGCCAACCGCCAGGATTGGGACCTGCTGCCGGACGGCTGGGTCAGCATTATTTGCAGCGCGCTCACCTGGGCCGCATGCCGTGCAAGGCTTTCCCGACTCACGCCACCATCCAGAAGCTTGTGCCAAAACTCGCGTTGCTGGGCAAAACGGATTACGGGCACATCACCGGACGATCTGACTGCATCGAGCAGGCTGAAAAACGTTTGCTCAGCAATGCGCTCTGTCCAGTAGAGCGTCGCTCCGCAGATCAGCCGCAAGGAATACGGATTTCTTTGCGCAAGCTGCCACACAAACCCAAGCGCGGCAGAGATCAGGGTGTCGACATCCTCTCCACTTGCAACCGGGAACAGATCACGGCCCGGGTTGACCGCCAAAATGCGAGTCCAGTAGCGATCATCACTTTCACGAAAAGAGAAAAGTAGAAACGGCGTTGCGGCCAGCCTGGCGATTTGTTGCCTCGTCAGGTTCGTCAGGCGTTGCTGAAGTGTGTCGGTGAGCCCGTTCAGCCCCCGGGTCAGTTCAGTATCGCGCTGCAACAGCGTTAGCCATGCATGATTCAAGCTAACAACGTTTTCGTAGTCCACCGCTTCCGGGCCGTCAAAAGCCATCCTGCTCTCCCATTGTCGCGATTAACTCGCGTCCCATTGTCGCGATTAACTCGCGTATTTTTGTGAGCAACGTACAGTTACTCTGCTATCTATTGATTTCCCACTTACGGATATTATAGTCTTATATACTACAATATATGGTTCAAAACTAGCAGAAAGGGGTAATTATGCGACTCACCGATAATCGGTACGCCAGCGAAAAACAGCAATTCGAACTTGCCTTGCGGATGATTCATCACGAAGCGAGAACCCGCACAATCAGGCTATGTACCGGTCTGAGCGACGACCGGATTCGTAAGGTCTACACCACCTATTTTCGTAACGCGGGCCAGGTCGTGGTCAAACGGCGGCGCGGAAAGTCACCGCAGCAAATTGGCCTGTTCGTTAAAACGCCACAAAACCAGCTCGAGGCAACAACGCTGATTGCGCTCTATTGCGCCAGTCTGCTGCTGCGTGTCGATGCGGCCAACAAAGTCCATAGCTGCTGGCCACGCCCGGATGTTGAATATGGACACCGTGTCTGTCGAGCATTCGAAACCTATTTGCTGCTGCACCCAAAATCTTCGTTGAGCTTCGAATGGGCCTGGAACCTGCTGCACAACATCAGCAGGAATAGCGAGCTCTACCTGGCCATCTGTCGTCGCTGCCGCGGCAAGTACGTTCAGGATACCTGTGCGCTCGACAAGCGAATCTGTCCGAGTTGTGCGCTATCCGGCGGGCCGCACTGACCGCTCGGCCCGACATTCGTTGCACAACTCCTCCGCCAAGGTAACATTGGCGGGTCATGAAGAAGCAGAATGTATTTGCCGGTGCGTTTGTCGATCGGTCCGGACACAAACGGGAAGATTCAGGCTGGCTGGAAGCGACCGAAGCCTGCTCGGAAGCCCGCTTCGTACCTGTCTGGCACAGCAAGTGCCTGACCCGCGACGAGCCGCCCCACATCGCCTTGTTGTCACGTGCCGATGTTGGCGAACTGCCTGCCGCAAACGGGTCGATTTTCCTCGGCATGTTTCACGACAGACCCTCCTTCGCAATTGCGCTTGATGATGAGGCCGAGAGCCCTTTGCAAAACGCCGGCCAGTTTCACGACCTACGCTATCTGGGCAGTGCGCTGCCCGCCGATGAGGCCAATCTTGCCGCTCACGCGACTGCGCTTATCACCTGGCATCGGCTGCAAAACTTTTGCGGAATCTGCGGTGCGACCACGCGAGCCGAGGCTGGCGGCAACAGTCGAATCTGTTCCGACGAAGTTTGCGCCACGCGTATTTTTCCACGCGTCGACCCGGCCATCATCGTACTCGTGACAAAGGACGACAAATGTCTGCTCGGCAGGCAATCCAGTTGGCCCGAGGACCGCTATTCGACAATCGCGGGGTTCGTCGAGCCCGGTGAGAGCCTTGAAGACGCCGTACGCCGCGAGGTGCTGGAGGAGACCGACATCAAGGTCGGCGGCGTAGATTACGACAGCTCCCAACCCTGGCCGTTTCCGGCATCTTTGATGCTTGGTTTCACTGCCTCGGCCGAGTCGTCCGTGATCAAGCTGAACGACGGCGAACTTGAGGATGCCCAATGGTTTTCGCGCAAGGAACTCAAAAGCGGATTCCCCAAACTGCCCTACCGAGTCTCAATCGCAAGACGGCTGGTCGATGACTGGTTATTCACTGAACGCTGATCCAGATATATGTGCCTGATCGTCTTCGCCTGGAAAACACACCCTGAGTATCGACTGGTGCTCGCCGCCAATCGTGACGAATTTCATCGACGACCGTCGCAGGCGCTCCGTTGGTGGCCCGACGATCCGAACGTACTGGCGGGTCGTGACCTGCAGGCGGGAGGCACCTGGCTGGCCGCCAGCCGGTCAGGTCGATTTGCGACCGTCACAAACTACCGCGAACAGCAACAGAGAAAAAAAACGCAACGATCTCGCGGTGAGCTTGTTGCGAATTTTGTTAGCGGAGATTCGAGTGCTGCAGTATATTCTCGATCGATTGCCGGAGAGAATTATGCCGGTTTCAGTTTGCTGGTCGCGGACAATGACGACTTGTACTTCGTCTCAAACCGCGGTGACGGTGCCACCCTGGTTGCGCCTGGCGTCTATGGGCTCAGCAATGCTTCACTGGACACGCCATGGCCGAAATTGCAGCGCAGCCGTGATGGTCTGCGCTCACTGATCGAATCCGGATCGGCAAACGAAACGGAGCTGATGCGTCTCATGTCAGATCGAACAATGGTACCAGTCGCCGACGTTGAAACCGGACCTTTGCCATTCGAAATGACAAGAGCGCTGACAGCCCCGTTCATTGTATCTGAGGAATACGGCACGCGTTGCAGCAGCGTCTATCTCCACACCAAGGCGGATGACGTCACGTTGAATGAGCGGCGTTTCGATCGACAAGGCAGGGTCAGCGGCGAATCGCGATTTGTTTTTTCGGCATCCGCGACCTAAACTTTATTGTGCGCCAAAGATGGATTTGAGCCACTGGCGTATGTCAGCGATTTCCTCAACGCACAACGAGTGCTCCATCGGGTAGTCGCGCCAATCCACCGTAAATCCTGCGGCGGTCAGAACGTCCCTCGAGTGTTCCCCAAGCGACATTGGCAACATCGGATCATGCGCTCCGTGCGCCATGAAAACCGGCAGCTCACGCGACTGCGTTCCGTCTGCCAGCACGACCTCAACTTCTATTTTGCTTTGCAATGGCAGATAGGTGGACAACGCCATGAGCCCTGCGAGTCGATGCGAAAATCGGAGTGCAGTATGCAATGCAATCGCACCGCCCTGGGAAAACCCGGCCAGCACAATCTTGTCGTAAGGAACCCCGCGTTCATGTTCTCGCTCAATGAGTTCGACGAGTAGACGGCCGCTTTCGCGAATACCCGGTTCATCCTGTGGCCCGTCGCGATCAAGTGAAAAAATGTCATACCACGCTCGCATCGACATGCCGCCGTTGATTGTGACCGGCCTGACCGGCGCGTGCGGAAAAACGAAACGTAGATCCGGCTGCCCGTTTAGCGCAAGCTCCGCAGGAATCGGCTCAAAATCGTGGCCGTCTGCCCCCAGGCCATGAAGCCATATGACGCTGCCGTCCGCTGCGCCGTCCGCATCAATCTCTACTGTCTGTGCTGCTGCCATTTTAGGATTCCGCTGTAAATACCTGCGCATATTAGCCCGGACTATTCACGAATACACTTGCGCAATCACCAACGGACCACAGGTGCAATGCTATATTGCGCTCTGACTATGAATCGACTCTGGGAAAAAGGCCTGCCGCTGGACGAACGTGTGCTGCGATATACGGCGGGCGAAGACCACCTGCTGGACGCACGACTGGTGGCTTATGATGTTCGTGCATCTGTCGCACATGCGCAAATGCTTGCGGAGCAGAAGTTGCTCAGCAAACAAGACTGCACTGCAATAGTCGACGGGCTGCACTCGTTGCTCGACGAATTTGAGGCGGGCCAGTGGCATATTCGTCTTGAAGACGAAGATGTGCACACCGCACTTGAAACCCGGCTGACAGAAAAAATCGGCACCGCCGGAGGACGAGTGCACCTTGGCCGCTCACGCAACGACCAGGTGTTGGCCGCACTGCGTCTTTACTTGCGAGATGCGGCGACTCAGGTGAGCGAAAGCATCGGCGGCTTGCATAACGCCCTCGAAAAACTTACTTCCAAGCAGGGCCGGATCGACCTGCCAGGCATGACCCACATGCAGCATGCCATGCCCTCGAGTGTCGCTCTCTGGAGCGGTGGATTTATCGAGGCTTTTGAAGATGCCAAGAAAGGACTGGCATCGGCACGGCGCCGTATCAACAAAAACCCGCTCGGCAGCGCGGCGGGTTACGGCACACCTGGTCTCGACATCGACAGAGCATCTACCACAGAAAAACTGGATTTCGCGGAAATACAGTCACCGGTGACTGCCGTTCAATTATCGCGTGGTAAAGCAGAGTCCGGGCTTTTGTTCGAACTGACGCTGCTAATGCAGGACCTTGGCAGGCTGGCGAGTGACTTGCTGCTTTTCTACACGCAGGAGTTTCGCTATATCGATCTTGCTCCCGAAGTGACAACCGGGTCATCGATCATGCCGCAAAAACGTAATCCGGATGTTCTCGAACTGATTCGTGCTGCCGGGGGAACTGTGCAGGCCTGCCTTGGCGAGTGCCTTTTGATCACGGCGAAACTGCCCTCGGGTTTTCAGCGTGATCTGCAACGAATGAAAGCGCCGGTATTTCGTGCGATTGACCTGACCATCGAGAGTGTCGATATTATGGCCTACCTCATTTCAGCAGTCAGTTTTCTACCGCAGAACATCGTACTCGGCGACGAGCTATTTGCCGCGGAGGAAGCGTACAAACTCGTTGAAACAGAAGGCATTCCTTTTCGCGAAGCCTATCAGCGAGTCGCAAAGAATCTGCAAAAATAGCGCGTCACAGCATATTATTGGCGTTCTGGTATACCATCGGCCCAGTCAATCGAAACACCAGAATGATGGAATCAAGCCATGCGAAATCCAGTAGTAGAAACCCTTGTCTTGTTATTCACCCTTGCAGCACTTGCCGGGTGTGGGCAAACAGGCCCGTTGTTCCTGCCGGGCAACACCAGCGAGATCATGACAGCACCGCCGGCGAACGAACAACTTGAAGAAAGCGATGAAGACGAAGATGATGATGAGGACAACAACGCGATAACAGAACGTCGTTGAAACGACGCGGGGCATTATAAGCTGATGAGCGACAGCAAACTCGTCCTGGTGGACGGATCCTCTTATCTTTATCGCGCGTATCACGCGCTGCC
>QIHS01000511.1 GCA_003229095.1 Woeseia sp.
TGCTCTTCATTTACGCAACGCCCGTTATTCTCAATAACACCGGCGTTATCCCGGCATCTTCAGAGATTTACTCGGGCCTGAGCAGCTTCCTTCTACCCGTGTTCATCGTATTGATGTTGATTAAAGTCAATGTCCCTGCGGCCATGAAAGTGATGGGTAAAGGTGTCGCGGTCATGCTAATGGGCACCGCCGGCGTCATGGTCGGTTGTGTCGTTGCGTATGTTCTTGTGCACCGGTGGTTGTCACCCGATGCCTGGAAGGGCTTCGGTGCATTGGCCGGAAGCTGGATCGGCGGGACCGGCAACATGGCCGCAACAAGCGAAATACTTGCAACGCCGGCGGAGCAGTTCGGGCTCGCCATTCTTGCTGACAACGTCATCTACGTCATCTGGTTACCACTACTGCTCGCATCAAAAAATGTTGCGGACAAATTCAACGCCTGGACCAAAGTTTCCGAAGATCGCTTGAAACTCATGGACCTGGCAGCCGCAGAGATAGCGGAGGACGACGAGACTCCGCAAATGCGCGACTACTTGTATCTGGCTTGCATCGCAATCGGTGTCACCTGGCTGTCAACGACGCTGGCCTCTATATTTTTTACTGCGACAGTCGATAGATTTCCGGACCTTCAGGTCGTCCTGTCCGAGTCAACCTGGCGCATTCTCCTGATTACAACGATTTCCCTTGTCTTGTCGACCACGCCAGTATCGAAACTACCCAATGCCACGGCCATCGGAACGGCAATGATTTATGTATTTGTTGCCGGAATGGGAGCGAGGGCAACGATGGCGGGTTTCAGTCAGGCGCCGGCATTCTTGCTCGGCGCGTTCATCTGGATTTTCATCCACGGCGCCTTTTGCGTTGCCGGTGCGAAACTTTTCCGGGTTGACGTTCACAGTACGGCAATTGCATCCGCCGCCAATATCGGTGCCGCCGCCTCCGCACCGATTGTGGCTGCGTTTCACAGGCCAAGCCTGGTGCCAGTCTCTATTTTGATGGCATTGATTGGTTACGCAATGGGTAATTACCTTGCGCCATTGGCTGCGCACCTTGCGCGAGCGGCGGTCGGTCAGTAAATCATGACGGTTGGCTTTCGCCTGCTTGGATACATTGCCCTCGCGCTGCTGGCAACCTTGCTGCTGGCCGTCATTGTCGTGCGCTGGCAATGGCAGATTCGAGATGCCGTCAGCGACATCCAATGGCCGGTTTCAACCATTGCTGCACAAACCGGCGATGCCGTCACCGCGACCTGGCTTGGCACCACGACGATTCTATTCGACGACGGCGAAACGCAAATCCTCATCGACGGCACGTTTACCCGCCTAAGCCCACTGCAAGTGGCATTGTTCAGGCCTGTTCAATCAGATATCGCAACCATCAACTACGCAGTGTCGACGTTCCGTATTGACCGGCTTGCGGCAATCGTGCCCGTGCACTCCCATTTCGATCACGCAATGGATGTCGGTCATCTGGCGAACCGAACCAGTGCTGTCATTTTAGGTTCCGAGTCAACCGCAAATATCGCCCGTGGCGCAGACGTGCCGGTGAATCAATACCAGATTCTGGCCGATGGGGAAACACGGCAATTCGGTGAATTTGCGATAAAGCTGATCGCATCTGTGCATGCACCGATTGGGCAAAACGATCAGGAGTACTTCCCGGGCGTCATCGACATGCCACTGCGCCAACCTGCGCGAGTGTCTGCCTGGAAGACCGGCATTGCCTGGTCCATCATCATTGGTCACCCGCGCGGCACAACGCTCGTGCAGGGCAGTGGCGGTTTTGTTGAGGGCAAACTCGACGGCGAGTCGGTCGATGTTGCCATGCTGGCACTGGCGAAGCTTTCAGGACTCGGTGAGGAGTACGTCGGCAATTTCTGGCGGGAGACGGTCGTATCAACTGCTGCCTCGAGGGTTATTGCGATACACCATGACGACTTCACTTTGCCATTCGGTGAGGTAAGACTATTCCCGAAAATTGTCGACAATGTCGTCAAGACAGCTGGGTGGATAGATGAAATTGTGGCCGGAACTGACGAGGTCGTAACGATCGAATTGCCGCCATTCGGCCAGCCGATCATTCTCTATTAACAGCCAGGGAACCTCTGATTAATTCTGGGCGAGCGACTATGAATTGATCAGAGGTTCCCTGGGTCCAGGTCAGCTAATCGTCGCTCAGTGCCGCAAGAATTGTGTCAATTCGCTGCGGCAAATGCGCCACATCGGCCTTTACTTCTTTTGACAGCCGTTTGACCTGGCATTCAACCCGGGTCGCCAGGCTTCGATTGCCAATTTCGCGCTGGAATACAAGTGTCAGAGGGCCCTTTCCGCGCAGGTATTTCGCACCTTTCGGGCTATCCTCATGTTCGGAAATCCGCCGTATAACGTCTGTTGCGATTCCGGTGTAATAGCTATCGTCGCAACAACGTAGAAGATAGATACTGTAGATTCGCATGTTAGTCCGGGCTATTTCTGATGACGTGATCGTTTGACGCTGGAATGTGAATGAGCGAATCCCTTTCAGGCATGCCCGCCAGACAGTTTCTCACCCAGAACTCTGAATGCGCCAGCCTCCATGGAGGTCCGATTTTCGGTTGAATCATCAAAGGTGAGCACCATGCTGGACTCGCCACCCATCTCTCTGAATGGCTCATGAAACGATATGGTCAGCATCGCGCCATTCATCTTTGCATCACAAATCATTTCGCTGCCGGAAAACTGTTTCTCGTTGATCTCCAGAAAGATCTCACCATCGGGCTCCTGCCCCTCAGTACGCATCAATAACAAATAGTCTTCGATATCACCCTCATCCGTGGTGCGCGCGAAGAACAGCATCGTGGCGTTTTCCTGGACGTCGAATGCAACAGTATCGTAATGGCGGCTTGCAGGCATGTATCAGTCTCACTTGCAGTTCGATATGAATTCTACACTAGCCCGAACTATTTGCGGTCGGCTGGTTTTTTAAAGCATCGATTTTGTTATCTTTTTCTTCCCAAACTGCAGCCAGCCACTGGTGAAATCGCTTGCGAAATTCCCGATCGTCCTGATAGTTGCCCTGGTAAAGCCACTCGTCGACCGGCCGTCTGACAACATCAATAGTGACGCGATCCAGTTCGCCGCACATCATGCCCCAAAAATCGGGCTCTTTTCCCGGATAGACAATAGTGACATCAAGAATTGCATCGAACATCTCACCCATTGACGACAACGCGAGTGCGACCCCTCCGGCACGTGGTGGCAACAGATTCTTGTAGGTCGACGCACGTCCTGCCTTTTTTTCCTCGGTGAAACGGGTTCCCTCAACAAAGTTGATGACCGATGTCGGCGTATCGAGAAACTTCTGGCACGCTTTTCGAGTCGCTTCCAGGTCCTGGCCCTTCTTCTCCGGGTGCTTCGCCAGGTAGGATTTCGAATAGCGTTTCATGAAAGGCATGTCCATCGCCCACCAGGCAAGACCCAGAAACGGAAACCAGATCAGCACCTGCTTGATGAAAAATTTGAGAAACGGTATGCGGCGGTTGAACATCGTTTGCATTGCGACGATATCAACCCACGTCTGGTGATTGACGATAACCAGGTACCAGTCATTCCTGCCCAGGTCGTCCAGGCCGCGAAATTCCCATTTAGTCGAATTGCTGAGGGAAAAAATGAACGCGTTAATGGCGATCCAGGCCTCACCAACCGACATTATCCAGCGCGTCATCAAGCTGCGGAATGGCCTTATCGGCATCAGGAATTTGAGCACCGCAAAGAACATGAGCGGCACAAAGCAAACAATGGTGTTGATGGTACAGGCGGCAAAAGTGATCAGCCCCTGCAGGTTTCTTAGTATCTTTCCGGGCAATGCATGTATCCATCTGCTGACTGCCTGACATTCTACTATACCGGCGCGATGATGTTGACGAGGTCAGTTTTGCGGTTGCCCGGATGCAGTCACTGGAGTACCTTGTCCTGCTACACCGATACATTGAATGCCAGCGCAATACGCAGGCGAGAAGACTGGATTGAGTCAAACATGATCACACTGAACATTAATGGCAAAACTCACCAGCTGGATGTTGATCCGGCCACCCCTCTGTTGTGGATAATTCGTGAGCAGGCAGGGTTGATAGGAACAAAATTTGGCTGCGGAATCGCACAGTGCGGCGCCTGCACAGTACACCTGAACGGTGCACCGATTCGTTCCTGCGTCACGCCCGTGCAAGCGGCTGCAGATCAGAGCATTACGACTATTGAGGGCGTTAACGACGGTCTCGACGGTCTGCACCCGGTACAACAGGCGTGGATAGACGAACAGGTGCCGCAATGCGGCTATTGCCAGTCTGGCCAGGTGATGTCAGCGGTCGCGTTACTCGATAACAATCCATCCCCCACTGACACCGATATCGACGCGGCGATGAGCGGCAATGTTTGTCGTTGCGGCACATATCCACGTATTCGGCGGGGCATCAAACGCGCAGCACAAACCATTAACGCGGCGTCGGACAACGAGGAGACCGTTAATGGGTAAATGGACCAGGCGGGCATTTTTATCTGCAGGTGTTCTGGCCGGCGGCGTTGTTGTTTTTGGCATTGCGATTCGACCTGGAAACCGGGCCGACAAAGTCAGAGGCATGGTCGCGGGCGTTGACGAAGCCATGTTCAATGTTTGGGTCAAGATCTCACCCGACAACACGGTCACCGCTATCCTGCCGCACGCTGAAATGGGCCAGGGCATTCACACAACGCTGGCAATGATGCTTGCCGACGAGATGGACGCAGACTGGGACCAGGTGCAGATGCTCGAAGCACCGGCTCACAAAGAGTATGCAAACTACGCGCTCGCCAAAGGCTTTGCGGCAGGCGATGCAGATTTTCCAAACTTTCTCGTGGATACGATTGACGGAATTTTCCTCACCGCGACGAAGTGGATGAAATTTCAAATGACTGGTGGCAGCACTTCAGTACAGATGACCGGCCAGACAGGCATGCGCGTTGCCGGCGCCGCAACGAAGGCTGTACTCCTGCAGGCTGCAGCGGATGCCTGGAGCGTTCCTGTTAACGAATTGGTGGCGCGCAAAAGTCAGATCGTGCATAAATCGAGTTCACGTTCCGCGCCATTTGCTGAGTTCGCGCATCAGGCGGCAGCTCTGTCCATGCCGGTCAGCCCCAGACTCAAGACGCCGGACGAGTACACCATCATGGGCACCGATGTACAGCGGTTCGACATACCAGCGAAGGTAGACGGAAGCGCGGTTTTTGGCATCGATGCAAAACTGCCGGGCATGAAATACGCAACGGTCAAAGCGTCCCCCGTATTTGGCAACAATGTCGAGTCTGTGAATGAATCGTCGATTCAGGACATGCCGGGCATTCGCAAGGTAATCAACCTGGGCGATGCTGTTGTTGTCGTTGCCGATAGTTATTGGCAGGCGAAACAGGGGCTCGACAAGCTGGAAGTCAAATTCGA
>QIHS01000085.1 GCA_003229095.1 Woeseia sp.
ACGGACGAGTTTGTTGCGCGCGTCAGGCTTGAGTTCCGGAAAACAGAGCTCAACATTTCTCCTGGCGATGGCGCGACGTTCGGAGGCCAGCTTGTGTGCGATCCGCCCAATAGCTTTGCCAATACCGATTTGCCAGTGATAGGGCAGCAGGGTGACTACGCGGAGCAAGCCCAGACCCAGCCAGGTTGGCCAGTAACGGGGCGTCCAAAAGTGATAGAGCGGCTTGCGCTCTGGCCTGTCCATTATGAAGAAAAATCCTGAAGTTTTAGCTGCGACGGGAGTTTATCGGCATGCGCCCGGCAACGCGACCCACTTTCCGGGATCACGCCAGGCAAGATGCCTTTCGGCGCGCAAACCTGATGGTAACAATGAGAGTTGATCGTAGCAGCATGCTTCGCCAGAATACTGGTACTCCGTCAATGTGATATTTTTGGGTTCAGCGAGCTCTATTGAACTATTCAATATTTCGGCGGCCATATCACAACAGGAAAACAATCATCAAAAAGGCAGCTATATTGAGGAATAAATTTATCGCAGTGCTCCTGATTGCCGCAATGACAATCGGTAACGTGGCGGCTCAGGGCAACGACGCGGAAACCTTTCCGCTACCCTCGGAACTGGAACCCGACGTCAATTTCTGGCTTTCCATTTTTACCCAATACAGTACCCGCGAAGGGGCTCTGCATGACAATCGCTTTTTGGGCGTGGTCTACGAAAAAGTCGACCTTCCTGAAAACGTCAGCCGACGCCAGCGGCAGCGCATCGCCGACCGCCGCAGACAACACTACAAAGGCATTCTGCAATCGCTGGCAACAGGAAAACGAACTGCCCTGAGCGCCGACGAGCAACGCGTGCTGGGTTTTTGGCCGGACGATGTCACCAACAAGGAACTCACTGCGGCTTCGCAAAGGATAAGGATGCAGCTCGGGCTGTCTGATCGATTCAGGGAGGGCCTGATTCGTGCGGGACGATGGCGGGCTCACGTCGAGACGGAATTTACACGCCTTGGAGTACCGCTTGCGCTCGCAGCGCTGCCGCACGTCGAGTCGTCTTACAACCCGGCTGCACTCTCGCATGTTGGCGCATCCGGAATCTGGCAATTCACCCGCAGTACGGGCCGTCGATTCATGCAGGTGGACCACGTACTTGATGAAAGAAATGATCCGTTTCTGGCGACCACCGCCGCCGGAAAATTGCTCGCCTATAACTACTCACTTACCAAAAACTGGCCAATGGCAATCACGGCATACAATCATGGCCTCGCCGGCGCACGACGAGCAATGCGACAACACGGTGATACGGCCTACGCCGAGATCATGCGCGAATACGATGGTCGCACGTTCGGCTTCGCGTCCCGAAACTTCTATGTTGCTTTTCTCGCCGCAAAAGAAGTCGATCAAAACCAGCAAAAGTATTTCCCTGGGCTCGTGCCGGAAAAACCGGTGCAGTACTCAAGCTATCGCCTGCAGGCTTTTGTGCCGGCGGACGAATTGGCGACAGTGCTGAATGTTCGACAACGAGATATCGCCCGACATAATCTGGCAATTCAGGCGACCGTATGGCAGGGCAGCAAACACTTGCCGGAAGGCCTTGAGATTCGTATGCCGGCTGACATGCTGGACGATTCACTGGGAAACCTCATTGCGAACCTTGGCGATGACGCTTTCTTCGACAAACAGTTGCCGGATTTGTTTCACACGGTGGCACGCGGCGATACGCTTTCACAGATTGCGGCTACTTACGAGACGCGCGTGTCGACGCTGGTTGCGCTGAACAGCCTTAGAAGCAGCAACCGTATTCGCGCCGGGCAAGAAATCCGTTTGCCGGCCGCAGGACCGGCGCCAGTGGTTGTTGCTGCAGCGCCGCCAACGACGGTTGCGAATATTCCTGTTGCACCTGTTGCACCTGTTGCTGTTGCAGAGCCCGCGACGCCCGAGGATTCCATGTCCGCCAATGTTGAGCCGGGTGCAGACACGCTGACAGGCGAAATCAGCGAATTGTTCGGCAGTTTACAGGCATCGTTATTGTCTGATCCAAGCGACTACTCGGTTGCCGGGGACAAATCGATCGAGGTGCAGCCGCTGGAAACGCTGGGCCATTTTGGCGACTGGCTGGGCATCAAGACGCAGCGCTTGCGGGATATCAATGGCCTGGCATTCAGATCGCCGGTTGCGGTGGGTCAACGCGTCAAACTGGATCTCAGCAGTGTCAGCGCAGAAGAATTCGAAGCCCTCCGTACCCAGTATCATCGCCAACAGCAAGACACGTTTTTTCGCAACAACACCATCACGGGTATCACCGAACATGAAGTGCGCAGAGGCGAATCCGTATGGATTCTGTCGCTGCGTCAATACGATGTGCCGATTTGGTTGTTTCGCCAATACAATCCGGAGCTTGATCTGGGCAGCGTTAGACCGGGCGCACGACTCAATTTTCCGGTTCTGGTCAGGAATGACGCGGGCTGATGCGACAGGCAACGGGTGTCGTCATCATCCGTATCCTCCCGGTCGTATTGGTCGTTATCGCGGCCATCTCCTACGTCTATTACGTTGAAGGCAACGGCGCCTATTTTCCAAGAAACACTCTGCCCATGATGATGGTCGTCGTGCTGGCGAGCCTGACTCTGTTCAAGGGACGGGGTCGTTGGACTGGTGGAGGCTGGCGCTGGCCATTGGCGACGCTGGGATTTGCGATACCTGCACTTGGGTTGTCGATTTATCTGCACTATGGTTATGCCACCGATCTGGAC
The DNA here is from genome assembly GCA_003229095.1 of Woeseia sp. GTDB lineage: Bacteria > Pseudomonadota > Gammaproteobacteria > Steroidobacterales > Woeseiaceae > SZUA-117. The sequence continues at coordinate 2,750 of QIHS01000085.1, forward strand.
GGGATGGTCAGTGAGTCCGTCTATCCGCGCGAGCTTTTTCGCTATTTGCCGCTGTACACGACGGTTGCCGGCAGCATCGGATTCGCCATTGGCTGGATTGCCGGGCGCAATGTGCAATGATGTTTTCATGCCTAGATCAGCGTTTTCCTAACACATACCAGGAGTCTCAGGAGTGTCGTCAATAGACACGAGAACCGCCAAATTCAATTTTTCGCGTTGCGCTGTCATCGTGTTTTCGTTGCTGGTCGTTGCGGGCGCACCGACCCTGGCGACCGATTTTCCGGTGGCCGACAAGATCGTTGTCGAGAAAGCTGCTCGAAAATTGTATCTCATCAGGAATGGAGAGGCATTCCGCACCTTTGACATCGCATTGGGCGTCGCTCCGGAGGGCCACAAGGAAGAAGAGGGCGATCAGAAAACCCCGGAAGGTCGTTATATACTCGACGGGCGCAATCCGAACAGCGACTTTTTTCTGTCGATACATATTTCCTATCCGAGCAGCCGCGATCAGCAGGACGCGCGGAAAAGAGGTGTGCGGCCTGGAGGGCAAATTATGATTCACGGACAGCCAAATGTGCCGACCTATTCGGTCGCCTATTATGCTCGCGAAGACTGGACGAATGGTTGTATCGCCGTGTCGAACTCGGACATGATCGACATTTGGTTAATGACGCCGAACCTGGTGCCCATTGAAATACGTCCCTGATTGCAGGATCTGTCTGTATGCATGCGAATGAAAAGATCACTGGCACCGAATTCCGATCAACCGATGACGACAAGGTTGACGCGGAAGTCTGGCCCGAAGGCAGTCTCGAGGTTCTGTCACAGATCGAAGCAGAGCAGCTTCGTTCTGAAAGCGAAGGCGGTCTGCACGCGCTCCTGAGGCGTTGCATTCTCGCGGTCCTGAATTCCGGGGCCGAAACTGACGATGCACGCGCAGTCAACGAAAAATTTCGCGACTTCGAAATTGGCTTCGTGCAAAAGGATCGCGGCCTCAAAGTCACGCTGAAGTCGGCGCCTGGTGCGGCGTTCGTCGATGGCCGGATGATTCGCGGCACAAGAGAACTCTTGTTTGCGGTATTGCGTGACCTGGTTTTCGTCAACGATGAGATTCGCAAAAGTGCCCGGTTTGACCTCAACTCCTCGGAAAATATCACCAACGCAGTATTCCATATACTGAGAAACGCGCGTTTGTTGCTGTCCTCGGTGCGGCCACAGCTGGTCGTTTGCTGGGGTGGACACGCAATTGGCCGCAAAGAATACGACTATTCCAAAAAAGTGGGCTACGAACTCGGATTGCGCGGACTTAACGTGTGTACGGGCTGTGGTCCGGGCGCGATGAAAGGCCCAATGAAAGGTGCAACGATTGGTCACGCGAAACAGCGGATTTCAGATGGTCGCTACATTGGCATCACCGAGCCGGGAATCATTGCTGCCGAATCGCCGAATCCGATCGTGAATTCACTGGTAATCATGCCCGATATGGAAAAGCGCCTGGAGGCGTTTGTCAGGACAGGCCATGGAGTAATTGTGTTCCCGGGCGGTGTCGGTACGGCGGAAGAGATACTGTACATACTCGGTATTCTCCTGCATCCGGACAATCGCGACATGCCGATGCCGCTGATCATGACCGGGCCTCCGGGCAGCCAGGAGTATTTCGAACGGATAGACGCTTTTGTTGGTGCGACGCTGGGCGCCGATGCACAGCGCTGCTACGAAATCATCATTGACGATCCGGAAGACGTCGGACGGAAAATTAAAAACGGCCTGAATGCTGTCAGAGATTTTCGAACCAAACATGGCGACGCCTACTATTTTAACTGGCGACTCAGGATTGACCACGACTTTCAGCTGCCATTTCATGCAAGTCATGAATCGATGCGTGCGCTTAACATTGATGACGACTTGCCACCACATATTCTCGCAGCCAATCTGCGGCGGGTATTTTCCGGCATTGTCTCCGGCAACGTTCGGGAAGACACAATTGCCGACATCGAAAAGA
>QIHS01000330.1 GCA_003229095.1 Woeseia sp.
AGGACATGATGGATGAGGATATTTCCGAGGTGGTAGAAATTCCTCCCGCGGGAGGATTATTGTGCAAGGCGGAAAACAAAGTGTCTGAGGCACCACCGCCTGCTTATCTTCATTAGTGCTGCCCGTAAAGGCTTGGAGACTAGCTGATTTGAACTTCCGCAGTACCGCGGTCAGCCGCCAGATTTCACGCCGTCTTCGATTCGCTTACACCATTCAACAACGGCGCCAGATACTGCCCGGTAAACGATGCCTTATTCGCTGCGACATCCTCCGGCGTGCCGATTGCAATAATCTCACCACCACCATCTCCTCCCTCAGGGCCAAGATCGATCACCCAGTCCGCAGTCTTGATCACATCGAGGTTGTGCTCAATCACGACAATCGTATTGCCCTTGTCTCGCAGTCGATGCAAAACCGCCAGCAGGTGTTCGATGTCGTGGAAATGCAGGCCGGTGGTGGGCTCATCTAAAATGTAAAGCGTGTTGCCGGTGTCCCGCTTTGACAATTCCTTTGCGAGCTTGACGCGTTGCGCTTCGCCGCCAGATAACGTCGTCGCATTCTGCCCAAGACTCACATACGAAAGACCGACATCGACCAGTGTTTGCAGTTTCTTCGCCAGCACCGGCACGTTGCGGAAAAACTCGGCCGCATCTTCAACCGTCATCTCCAGCACTTCAGTGATGTTCCTGCCCTTGTAACGAATCTCCAGTGTCTCGCGGTTGTACCGTTTGCTGCGGCAAACGTCGCAGGGCACATAAACGTCCGGCAGGAAATGCATCTCAACCTTGATCACGCCGTCGCCCTGACATGCCTCGCAGCGGCCGCCCTTCACGTTGAAGCTGAATCGGCCCGGCATATAGCCGCGGGAGCGCGCCTCTTGTGTGCCGGCGAACAGTTCCCTGATCGGCGTAAACAGACCGCTGTAAGTTGCCGGGTTCGAGCGTGGTGTTCGGCCAATCGGGCTCTGGCTGATTTCGATAACGCGGTCAATATGTTCGAGGCCCGAGATCGATTCGTGCGCAGCAGGATCTTTGGCGCTGCGATGCAATACTTCGGCGACTGCTTTATAAAGTGTGTCGTTAACCAAAGTCGATTTGCCGGATCCGGATACACCCGTCACGCAGGTCATCAAGCCAAGCGGAATCGCCACGCTGACCGACTTCAGGTTGTTTCCGGTTGCGCCGGTTATCTCAAGTTGGTGATTTCTATTTCGCTTGTTGCGTTTTTTGGGAATCGCAATCGATCGTCTTCCGGAAAGATACTGGCCGGTCAGCGATTGAGGGTTCTGTCGAATTTCCTCAGGCGTTCCCTCGGCAACCACTTTGCCGCCGTGCACGCCTGCGCCCGGTCCAAGATCGACGACATGGTCGGCAGCCAAAATTGCCTCCTCGTCGTGCTCAACAACAATAACTGTGTTGCCGATGTCGCGCAGATGAAAGAGCGTCCTGAGCAGTCGTTTATTGTCGCGCTGATGCAGGCCGATTGAAGGCTCATCGAGAATGTACATAACGCCAACCAGGCCGGAGCCGATCTGGCTTGCAAGCCGAATACGCTGCGCTTCGCCGCCAGACAAAGTATCCGCACTACGGTTCAGAGACAAGTAGTCGAGACCAACGTCGCTGAGAAATTCCAGTCGGTCGCCGATTTCCTTCACTATTTTTTCGGCAATGGTTGCGCGCCAGCCATCCAGCGACATGCCGGCAAAGAACTCTCGCGCGTGACCGACCGACAGGTCGCTTATTTCCGGCAATGACCGGTCCGCGACGAACACATTTCGTGCCGCGCGATTCAGTCGGGTGCCGCCGCAATCCGGACAGGGCTGGCTGTTCAGAAAACGCGATAATTCTTCGCGCACGGCGTTCGACTCGGTTTCCTTGTAACGCCTTTCGAGATTCGGGATCACGCCTTCGAATCGGTGCTTCTGTTTGATTTCCATGCCGCGTGAATTCGTGTAGAAAAACTCGACCTTTTCCTTGCCGCTGCCATACAGAACGATCTTCTGTATTTCTTCGTCAAGATCGCAATAGGGCGTTTCGATGTCGAATTTAAAGTGCGCCGCCAGGCTCATCACCATCTGGAAGTAGTAGGTCGTTTTCCGATCCCAGCCGCGAATTGCGCCACCCGCCAGCGACAGGTCCGAATTGACGATCACCCGCTGTGGATCAAAGAATTGTTTGACGCCGAGGCCGTCGCAGCCCGAGCAGGCACCGGTCGGGTTGTTAAACGAGAACAGGCGCGGCTCGAGTTCGGTCAGGCTGTAACCGCAGATCTTGCAGGCAAAACGGTCTGAAAAAACCAGTTCTTCTGCGCCCACGTCATCCATCCTCGCGATTCTTGCCACGCCGTCAGACAATTTCAGCGCGGTCTCAAAGGATTCTGCGAGCCGTTGTTTCATGTCGGCTTTCACTTTAAAGCGGTCAACAATCGCAGCGATGTGGTGTTTGCGGCGAAGATCGAGTGTCGGTGCGTCGTCCAGCTCGTAGACCTCACCATCGATACGCGCACGGATGAAACCCTGCGCCATCAGGTCCTGCATGAGCTGCACGTGTTCGCCCTTGCGATCCACCACTACCGGGGCCAGCAACATCAGGCGGCTGCCTTCGGGCAGTGCCAAAACCTGGTCAACCATCTCGCTGACGGTTTGTGCTTCAAGGGGCACACCGTGATCAGGACAGCGCGGTGTGCCGGCGCGGGCAAACAGCAAGCGCAAATAATCGTAAATCTCGGTAACCGTGCCGACCGTGGAGCGCGGGTTGTGCGATGTTGATTTTTGCTCGATTGAAATGGCGGGAGAAAGTCCCTCGATATGATCGACGTCCGGTTTTTCCATCATGGACAGGAACTGTCGCGCATACGCGGACAGCGACTCGACGTAGCGTCTTTGGCCTTCGGCATAGATCGTATCGAACGCGAGCGAAGACTTGCCCGAGCCGGAAAGCCCGGTGAGTACGATCAGTTTGTCCCGCGGCAACGTCAGGTCAAGATTTTTGAGGTTGTGGGTCCGGGCGCCGCGAATTTCAATGAATTTCATAAGTGCTGTGCTGTGAACGCCAAACAACCTGCTAATATACGCCGCCGCACGAAGGCGACGCAAAGTCGCGCCGCCGCCGCACAAGAACGCTAAAGTCAGGGCCAGCAATTCGTGGCCATCGATCTGAACACGATCCTGAGAGAGATCAGCGCCTTAGGCGTATGCCGGTCATTCGTTATGAGTAAACCAATCGATAAGATATTCAGCGCAATGTTGCCGCGGGAACGGCGGGCAGTCGGCGTTGTTGCGCTTATCGTGATCTGCCGTATGTTTGGGTTGTTTGCATTACTGCCGGTTTTGGCGATTTATGCGGCAGACCTCAAGGGCGCAACCCCGTTATTGATTGGCTTCGCGGTGGGCGGTTACGGATTAACCCAGGCGGCCCTACAAATACCCTTTGGCACTTTATCCGACCGCATTGGCCGCGTACCCGTCATCGTTTTTGGCCTGGCGGTGTTTGCGGTTGGCAGCATCGTTGCGGCCCAGAGCGACAGCATCCATGGTGTGATCGGCGGCCGTCTGTTGCAGGGCGCTGGTGCAATTTCTGCAACATTGACGGCGCTGCTCGCGGATGCCACGCGTGAGGAGATGCGAACGCGTTCCATGGCGATTCTTGGCGTAGGCTTTGGTAGTTCTTTCTTGCTTGCGCTCATGCTCGGCCCGTTGATTGCCAAAGTAGCCGGCGTGCAAGCGCTGTTTTGGATCGCCGCAGTCCTGGCTGTTGTGGCGGCGTCGCTGTTGAATTTTCTGCCAAAAGGCATCGCGCGGCCCGAGCGAACGCCCAACAGAAGCCTGCGCGGCGCATTCAGGCCTGACCTGCTGAGGCTTGATCTGTACATATTCCTGTTACACGCGTTGTTGACAGCGAGCTTTGTCGCGCTGCCGTTCCTTCTGCGTAACGAATTGCAGATTCCGCTTGGCGGGCATTGGAAGATTTACGTCGGCGCACTGGTTTTGTCGATTCTTGGCGCGATACCCTTGATTGTGAAGGACGGGCGCAAAGGCAAGGCGTCAACGCTGGGGGTCGCCATCTTGCTGTTGTTGGCTGGTCAGGCATTGTTGGCGTTTGCCGGATCATCCGTAATGGTCGTGTTCGTGGCACTGGTTTTGTTCTTCGCAGGCTTCAACTTCCTTGAGGCCGGTTTGCCGGCAAGATTGTCGATACAGGCAACCGGCGACATCCGCGGTGCGTCTATGGGTGTGTTCTCGAGTTCGCAATTCCTCGGCGCGTTCGCAGGTGGACTGATGGGCGGCCAACTTTTGTCTGGCGGCAACCCTCATGCGGTATTCGTCGTGTGTGCGGTGCTATGCGCAACCTGGCTCGCCTTGCACCAGTTGCGGCCAGCGAGTGCATAATCAGCCAAAATCGGCTGAAATCGGGCTGCTAATTCGCTCGTGCTGGCCTACAATAGCCAACCCCGCAAAATGGTGGGGATAGAACAACTAAACAAAACAGGGGACCACTATGGCTCGCGGAGTCAACAAAGTTATCATCGTCGGCAATCTCGGCAACGATCCTGATACAAAATACATGCCGAGCGGTTCAGCCGTCACCAACCTGAGCGTGGCGACCAATGAATCATGGAAAGACAAACAAACCGGCGAACAAAAAGAGCGTACGGAGTGGCATCGGGTCGCCATGTTCGGTCGCCTGGCCGAGATTGCTGCGGAATACCTGAGAAAGGGTTCCATGGTGTATATCGAAGGCAA
>QIHS01000427.1 GCA_003229095.1 Woeseia sp.
ACCCCAGATGTTGCCACCGTCGTAATTCAGGTTGGCAGCAATTTTCCCCGGGTGAAAGGTGGGGTTTGCTGCATAGTATTTTGAGCCGAGCAAGCCCTGTTCTTCAGCGCCAACCAGCGCGATAAGAATCGACCGTCGCGGCGCTTCCGGCATCGCCTGCAACGCGCGTGCAATCGCCATGACCTGTGCAACTCCGGATGCGTTATCCATCGCCCCGTTGTAAATCACGTCACCCGATTCGTCTGGTGTGCCAATTCCAAGATGATCGTGATGCGCCGTATAAATAATCACTTCGTCGCTCAGTTCCGGATCGCTGCCTGGTATAAGGCCCAATACGTTGGCCGACGAGACACGATTTATTGATACGTCCATGGCGATTGATGTCGTGATCCCGAGCGGCACCGGTTCAAAGTCCCGATTGTCTGCAGCTTCCCGTAGTGCATCGAGATCGAGCCCGGCCATTTCGATCAGCGCCCGAGCTGAGTCTTCCGTCACCCAGGCCGCCGCCTGTAAGCGCGCCTCGTCACCTGCCGGCAATTCGAATTGCTCGCCCGTCCATGAAGTCTGCACAACCTGGAACGGATAACCGGCTGAGGGTTGTGTGTGAATGATGATCGCCCCAACCGCTCCCTGGCGAGCCGCGGTAAGATATTTGTAATCCCAGCGGCCATACCACAGTCTCGTTTCACCTGCGAACAGGTCCGCATCCCAGTCGGGATCGTTATTCATAATCAGGAGAATCTTTCCGCTCATATCCTGGTCTTTGAAATCGTTCCAGTCGTACTCCGGCGCCTGAATGCCATAACCCACAAATACGATTTCGGCGTTCTTAATCTCAGACCGATCGGCCTGGACGCCGCTGGAGACGATAAAATCCTCCCACTGCTTGAGTGTCATCTCACCGTCGGCATGATTGAATGTCCACTCCTCAGGTTGCTCGGCCGTTACCCCAAGCAATTCGAACGGTTGTTCCCACAAACCGCCACCGGCGCCAGGCAGCAACCCCAACTTTTCCAGTTCGCTGGCTAGATACTGCCGGGCAGCAACATCGCCTCGAGACCCCGGGCCACGCCCTTCGTATTTGTCATCCGACAGTTCAATGATGTAGTCGCGCATCAGATCTGCCGTAATCTCAGCCGCGGCGTCTTCCGCAACAAAATTTGACTCCATGTCTTTAGCAACTGCCTCATCGCTGCCGGACATTTCCCCGGCAGGTTCACTTTGCGTGCAGCCAAACAGAAACGTGAACGACAAAATGGCGAACAGAGGCACTAACTTGAAATTAATCATGGGTCATCCTTTAACAAACAATTGTTGGCCGTAATGTTATCCAATAATGACTTACATTCCCGATTTTGTTTGACTAATGTTAACCTATCAGTTAACGATTGCTATCCATGATGCAGCCGAATTGACGCTGACTCACGAAGGCTTTCCGGATTCTGAAATGTGTGCTCAGCACAATGAGGGATAGGTGGGTTGCCTCTCTCAGCTCGAGAACGCGGCATGATGAACAAAAGCACTTCGGCTTACTTCTCTGGTTGTGGCCAAATCATTCAATAGACAGATGATTCGCCTGCGAAGTTCTCCAACCACAATTTTGCCATTCGCGTTGCTTTCCTGATTGCCGAGCGGCGCATTCCGTCCGCGGCTAATTCGCTGTTATCTTTCGCATCGGCATTGCCAAGTTCTCTGGCAATATAGAACCATTTGAGTGCTTCTGTCTTGTCCACTTTTGTGCCACTGCCCGAGAAGTACATTACGCCAAGATTGTTCTGTGCAATTGCGTTCCCTTGCTCAGCCGCTAGTACATATAACCTCGCCGCCTCTTTGTCGTTCAAAGGTATGCCTTCGCCGGCATCGTGCATTGCACCGAGGTTGTTTTGCGCCATCGAATATCCTTGCGCAGCGGCTCTTTGGTACCAGGAAATCGCTGCTGCGTTGTCCTCGACCACACCAACGCCTTCGTCAAACATCAGCCCCACCGCAAACTGGGCGACTGGCAATTCCTGATCCGCCGCCATCCGATACCATTTCATCGCAGCGGCAGCATCCACTTCCGTGCCCTCACCGTTCTCGTACATGACGCCGACATTCAGTTGTGCATCGGCATGTCCCTGCTCGCCTGCCACCGAGTACCATTTGATTGCCAGCACATTGTCTTCCGGCACGCCGTCACCTTCGTCGTACATCAGCGCGATTGCATATTGGCTATCACTGTGCTTCTGCTCTGCGGCTTTCTTGTACAGGCGCAATGCTTGCTCGTTGTTCTCGGGAACACCTTCGCCAGTGTTGTAAAGATATGCGAGGTTGTGTTGCGCCGATGGGAAGCCCAGATCCGCGCTCAATTCATACCACTTGATCGCCTCTGCAATATTGACTTCGGTTCCCTCTCCTGAGTTATACATCAGGGCCAGGTTGAACTGTGCCTGCTCGTCCGCCTGCTTAGCTGCTTTGGTATACCAATAGATTGCCTTTTGGTTGTCTTCAGGTACGCCTTCGCCGAAGTCGTAAATCGTCGCCAGACTGAATTGAGCTGAAACGTCTCCTTCCTCGGCCGGCAGGAGATACCACTGCAACGCTTTGGATTTATCAATATCAACGCCCAATCCTTCCTCATAGATCAGACCGATGTTGTACATCGCGTTGAGATCGCCGGACTCCGCAAGTGGCTTCCACGACGCTAACGCCGTGGAGTAGTCCTCATTATTGAAAGCTTTAAGACCGTCAGCAAACTCATCTGCATTGGCCACAGGCATTGCCAAACTGACGAACACAACAGCACGCCACAAGCGCTCGTTGAAAATCAATGTCATTTGCAGAACCTGCCCAAAGGTTTGATCAATGTAGAATACTCATCAATTCTGGCCGTTACAATGAAATGGTCGGCAATTTTTCGAGTCTGTTATTTGTTGTACTTACTGTACCTCGTTGTTTTCCAATCACTTTCTATAGCGAATAGTGTGAGCTATGTTCGTTGACAGCCATCCCGGGCACGATAGACTCAGCGATCTCAACCGCTCGATGACAATGATGAAATACTCAAAATCGCCGCGAAGATTCAATCGCGCGACCGCGCAATACGCGTTCGGCGTATTGCTGTTTCTATGCTCTATTGAATCCCAGGCGCAATCGCTGCAACAGTGGATAGACCAGAACTGCGCTGATTGCACTGAGAGGATGTCGTCCTTAACCGGCGCCTACATTCTTGAGCTTGGTGAAGAATCTCTGGTCGGCCGTGCGTGGCTGACACAACATGCCCAGGAGAGTATTGATATTCAATACTTCATCTGGAGCACAGACAACATTGGCACACTTGCTGCAGAACAACTTCTTCGAGCTGCACAACGCGGTGTATCTGTCCGGGTGTTGGTCGATGACTTGCTCATCGATGCACACGACAGAACATTGCTCGTACTGGCAGCACATCCGAATGTGCAAATTCGGATCTACAATCCAAATATTTCAGTAGGCAGTTCATTCTTCAGTCTTATCTGGAATGTCATCACTCAGTTTCGTGAAGTCAATCAGAGAATGCACGACAAGACGGCTATCTTCGATGGTATTGCAGGCATTACCGGTGGGAGAAATATGGCGGATGAGTATTTCGATTTCGATGCTGAATACAATTTTCGTGATCGCGACATATTGCTTCTTGGCCCGGCCGTCTCGGACATGCAAACTAATTTTGATGAATTCTGGGCAAGCCCGTTGGCAGTTCCGATCGAGGACCTGGTTGCAAACGGCGATACTGCCGTTTCTCCGGCAGAAATGGAATCGTTCACCATCGAACTTGCGGAATATGCGGCCGACCCTGTTAACTTCGAACCCGAAGTCAGACAGGCCATTGCCGAAATGTCAGGGCGGGTGACGAGCTTGTTGCAAGAGATGTCCTGGCAGGAAGTTGTCTTTATCAGCGATGCGCCTGGCAAGAATGATGGCAGCGAGGGCCTTCGTGGTGGCGGGCTGTCCACCGATAAACTGATTGAAGCGATCAGAGAGGCCAAACACTCGATACTTATTCAAACGCCCTACCTCATCATGCCAAAAGGGGGCATCGAATTATTCGCTGAACTCAATGCACGCGGTGTCACCACCAGAATTTCAACCAATTCTCTCGCCTCGACGGACAATGTCCCGGCTTTCAGTGGTTATCATCGGCAAAGGCCCCGACTACTGAATGCCGGAGTCGAGTTGTTTGAGTTTAAGCCTCACCCAGGCATTCAATCATCACTGGTTGAAAGGTATCCGCGGCTTGCTGGCAACAACCCGGTTTTTGCAATACATGCAAAAAGCATGGTCATTGACAATCGACTCGTATTCATCGGCACATTCAACCTCGATCCCAGGTCAGCAAACCTCAACACAGAAGTTGGTGTTCTGATTGAAAGTGAGGAACTCGCGCGGCAGCTGACAGCAGCTATCGAGCGTGACATGCTGCCTGAGAACAGCTGGCAGACGACACTGAAGTTCGCACCAGACCTTGAGGTTGCGCGCAACAAGCGGCTGAAACTCGCTTTCGTTAACCTGTTGCCGATAGAGCCGCTACTGTGATGATCTGCCTAGTCCTGGAAGCAAACCACTAACGGCTGCACCAACAAGAACCAGGGCAAACGATACAACGTCGAGTCTGAACATTGCGAGCATTGGGTACAACGCCAGAAGCGCGATGCCCAAACAGAGCATCAATGCACCGACAATCTGGCGCGCAGGAGACGGCGGTGCCGCATCAGCCTGGCGGGCTCGACGTTCCAATGGCGATAGCAACAATGCAACAGGCAATAACAACAGCAGCAGGACACCTATCCAGACAACCCTTGAAAACCACCAGCTTTGCGTATCAGGCTCCAGGCCCAAACCAAACCCGCCAGCCAGGAAGAGCAACGAAACGAAAACAATCATCACCGTGATGTGCCACAAGTAGACCGTCATGATCATGCTGTTGATCAGCACTGTCGCAGTCCACAGTCGTAAATCGGCCAAGGCACGACGCATCGGCTTTTCCAGTGCGAGTAACAATCCGAACTGAAAAACGCCCAACGCAAGCAACGTGATCTTGGGCGGCAGAGTGTTAC
>QIHS01000059.1 GCA_003229095.1 Woeseia sp.
GCAAACCCGAGTCCGGTATAAAGGTATTCCGGCTCTGTCAGCCGTTTGCTGTCGTCCCCCACATCAATAGATACCAGGCGGCGCTCGCCATCAAGGGTCTCAACATGCAGCGGAACCTGCCCGTTGGCAACGATCTCCTCGACGATGGCCAGGCTGGCAACACCCCAGTCAGTCGCTGCCCTGTCGCCGACGGCCACCAATATTTCGTTGGCTCGGAGCCCAGCCTGTTGTGCATATGATCCGTCCTCAACCGGCCCGATCACAGGTCGTATGGTCGGCATACCCTGCATGGCGATCAGCCAGTACACAAAAAACGCAAACAGGAAATTGAAGAAAGGCCCGGCAAACAGAACTAAAATTCGATTCCAGATGGGTCGGTGGTTGAATGCCCTGCCCTCATCTGCCGGGTCTATGGGATCGTCATTGTCGTAGCGCTCACCGAGAAACTTGACATAACCTCCCAGGGGAATGGCCGAGATACAGAACTCGGTATTGTCTTTCTTGCCGATGTAAGTCCAGATGGGCTTGCCAAAACCGATGGAAAAGCGCAGCACCTTCATACCACACCAGCGACCGACGATGAAATGACCGTATTCGTGCACCGCAACCAGGACACTGATTGCCAGTATAAAGGCCACGATATTGGTCAAAAGTGTTAACACGAAAGAGATCCTTTCTTTGTATATATCAGTATCTTATAAAATATCTGATGCCCGCAGACGGATCCGCTCACTGCACCCGTTGTTTGTTTGTGAGTGCCCCGACCGAACCACGTTCCTACGCATTCTGTCAGACCCTCTATTAACGTTCGCTGAACGACATCGAATTTCCATGCAGACCATTGTCTAAAGAAAAAACTCATTGCAAACCGATCCAACCCAGTGCCAGTGCAAACAGCGGCGCCGCGGCGGTAACGCTGTCGATTCTATCCAGTACGCCGCCGTGGCCCGGAAATAAAGAGCCGCTGTCTTTAACGTCAGCACTTCGCTTGAACATACTGACGGTCAGGTCGCCGACGACAGACAACAAGGCGACCGCCAGACAGAAAGGAATCAGCACAGCCATTTTGATGTCCAGCACCTGGCTACCGGCAACGGTGAGCAGCATAACGGCTGCCAGCCCACCCAGTACGCCTTCCCAGGATTTTCCCGGGCTGATTTTGGGCGCGAGTTTAACCCGGCCAAACTTCTTGCCGGCAAAATAGGCGCCAATATCGGCGGCCCAGACAATCAGCAGCGTAAACAGCAGGATTCTGGGGGCCTGTACGTAGAGAATGTCCAGTGCCATCCACGCCGGGACCAGCACCATGGCGCCGCACAGCCAGGTAATCGCTTTTGCCACCGGCGTGGGAAAGAAAAACATCCAGATCAATGCCGCGAACCACCAGCCAAGTGTGGCTTTGAGAATGATATCGATAAGGTGAGGTTCGAGCTGCAGAAGGAAAAGGGCTGACATCAGACCGCCGACAAAGGCCACATAGGCGAGCCTGCCCACCGCCTTGTCTTTGAAGATAAAGCCGCCCCATTCCCAGGCGCCTGCCAGCAATAATGCCGCAATTACCATTCTTGCAACGACGCTCGGCACGACAAATAAAACCACCGCCAATACAGTCAACGCGACAATTGCCGTCAGGATTCGCTGTTTCAGCACGTCAGGCCACCTGGTCGCCGGTAAAGCCGTATCGGCGTTGCCGGCTGGCAAAAAAAGCCAATGCCTCGTCAAACTGCTTTTCACCGAAGTCAGGCCACAGGCATTCGCTAAACCAGAGCTCGGCATAGGCCAGGTTCCAGAGCAGGAAATTACTGATACGTTGCTCACCGCCGGTCCTGATCAACAGATCCGGATCTGGCAGCTCGTGCAAGGCCAATTCGGTCGCAAACAGTTCATCATCCAGGTCATCCACTGATATCTTGCCATCGAGGGCTTTCGTCGCCAGCGATTTTGCCGCATTGACAATATCCCAGCGCCCGCCGTAGGCCACTGCCACCATCAGGCGCAAGCCGTCGTTGTCTTTCGTTTTTTCCTCAGCCGCCAGAATCTTTTTCAACAGATCTGCCTGCAACTGGTCGCGCGAGCCAATAAATTCAACTCTTACATTATTACGATGCAGGTCGTTCACTTCTCGTTGCAGGGCCTCCAGAAAAAGTCCCATCAACCGACTGACCTCTTCTGCCGGGCGGCGCCAGTTTTCACTGCTGAAGGCGAACAATGTTAGACAGGAGACGCCGCGTTTCGCGGCCAGCTCAACGATTTGTCGCACTGATTTTACGCCCGCACGGTGCCCGGCATGGCGCGGCAACGCGCGTGACTTTGCCCAACGCCCGTTGCCGTCCATGATGACAGCAACGTGTGCCGGCACAATACGGCCCTGAGCGTCGTTCTTCGGGTTGTCGGAGTCGTCTACTGCCATCGGACTACCGACTCAGACTTCCATCAACTCGGTTTCTTTCTGCCCGAGCGTCTCGTCTATGGCGGCAATATGTTTGTCAGTGATGGTCTGTACCTCATCCTCTGCCCTGTGCTCGTCATCCTCGCCAATCAATTTCTCTTTCATCAGGTCTTTCAGGTCCGACAATGCATCCCGGCGAATGTTCCGAATCGCAATCCTGCCGTTCTCCGCTTCCTGACGAACGAGACGAATCATGTCTTTGCGGCGATCCTCTGTGAGTGGTGGCAGCGGCACACGAATAATGGTGCCAGCGGTCGCGGGATTGAGACCCAGGTCTGAGGTAAGAATCGCTTTTTCGATGACGGCCACCATGCTTTTCTCCCACGGCGACACCGTGAGAGTTCGGGAATCTTCCACATTGATGTTCGCGACCTGACTAAGCGGCGTTCGCGTGCCGTAGTAGTCAACCGAGATTTGTTCGAGCAGGCTGGTATGCGCACGACCGGTACGCATCTTGCTCAGTTCGTGCCGCATTGCCGCGACACTCTTGTCCATGCGTTGTGACGCGTCTTTCTTTATGTCTTCAATCACGGTGCTGCCCCCAAAATATTGTGCGCTTCCCAACTCAGGCGGTGACCAGTGTTCCTACACTCGGATCCGTCATCGCCCTGATCAAGGTGTCCTCTTCCGCCATGCTGAAAATTCGTAAAGGCAAATTGTTGTCCCGGCACATCACGATCGCTGTGGCGTCCATTACATTCAGTTTGTCAACCAGCACACGATCGAATGACACTGTGTCGAAAAGTGACGCGTCGGCATTGACCTGCGGATCAGAATCGTAAACGCCTGAGACCTTGGTCGCCTTCAGCATGACATCTGCGCCAATTTCAATCGCCCGAAGGCTGGCCGCACTGTCGGTCGTAAAAAACGGGTTGCCGGTGCCTGCCGCAAATATGACGATACGGCCCTTTTCAAGATGCCGCACGGCGCGTCGACGAATGTAGTCCTCGCAGACTTCATTGATCTGTATCGCTGACATGACCCTGGCGTACACATTCAGCGCTTCCAGTGCATCCTGAATGGCAAGGGCATTCATGACCGTTGCCAGCATACCCATGTAGTCACCGGTGACCCTGTCCATTCCTGCGCGGGCCAGCCCTGCGCCGCGGAAGATGTTGCCACCGCCAATGACAATCGCTACTTCAATGCCGAGCTTCCTGACCGCCGCCACCTCGGCCGCAATCCTCTGGATTACTTTGGGCTCGATGCCGTAGTCCAGTTCACCCATCAGCGCCTCGCCACTCAACTTAAGCAGAACCCGACGATAGAGCACTGGCGCGTCCGTCATATTGTTTCCTTCTTTCTTATGGCCAATTGCCTAATAGACAACTACCTAATAGCCAATGACCTGCAAGACCTGCACACTTTCGACAGGAATATTAGCCTGATTCACCACCAGACAGGCGATTTTTGTTGATTTTTTAATGGCTTAAGCGTATTTCCTAGCCCTGGCGTACCTGGTTCAACACCTCTTCAGCAAAATTTTCCTGCTTTTTCTCGATGCCCTCGCCAACTTCGAAACGGACAAAAGCAAGCACGGAAGCCTGCGCACTTTTTAGCAACTTGCCAATAGTAACGTCCGGATCTTTGACAAACGGCTGGCCAACGAGGGTAACTTCCTTGAGATATTTGGCCACTCTGCCCGACACCATCTTTTCGACGATTTCTGGCGGTTTCCCGGATTCGGCTGCCTGCTCTGCAAATATTCGTCGCTCACGCTCCAGCGACTCTGCCGGCACGCCGTCTTCGTCAATACAAACCGGGTTGGTCGCGGCAACGTGCATTGCGATGTCGCGGGCAAGCTCCGCATTGCCGCCCTGTAGCGATACCAGTGCACCAATTCTCACGCCATGTGTGTAGCTGCCGAGTTGATCAGCGCCGTCAAGGCGCGCAAAACGTCGGACCGTGATATTTTCACCGACCTTACTAATCAATTCGGTACGCGCCGTTTCAACACTACGGCCATCGGCGAACGATTCCTCCGACAAACCAGCAACATCCGTCGCATCACCAATGAGCACCTGACCTGCTACGGCCTCGGCAAAAGCCACAAAGCTCTCGTCCCTGGCAACAAAATCGGTTTCCGAATTAATTTCCAGCATCGCGCCTTTGCTGCCATCGGCCACGATGAAAACACCGCCTTCAGCGGCGATGCGGCCAGACTTCTTGTCCGCCTTGGCCTGCCCGGATTT
>QIHS01000020.1 GCA_003229095.1 Woeseia sp.
CGATCAGATCAGGCTCGTCATCATAGGCATAGGCTGCGATATAGAGCGTTCTATCGTCGTACGCGGCGTACCAGACCGTTCGAGCTGACGGCGCCGAAAACTCCGACGGATAAACTTGGTGCAAATCGCTGATCCGCGCTGCGCCCGACCACTCGTCGTCGCCAATCCTGCCATCGATTGCAGGCGCCGCCGCGATGCGCTTTATCTGGAATCGTTTCTCCACTGCGCCGGGATCCTGGGCGAAAGACAGGCCCGACATCAGCATCAGAACGATACCGACGCAGGCAAACTGGCCCGTTAGTCTATTCATTGTCGGGCGGGCAAAATTCTGTCAATTCAACATTCCCGAGGCTTGCAACTGGCGAAGCAGCTAATCGTGTCACGAATGGCGGCGATCCGGTATCAATACTTTGTCACTTGTCCCGATACTCTGCTCTGCGCTATTGTTGGCAGCTTGTCACGACACAACCGAGCCCGTTATGACCAAATCCGATGACGCCAGACCAGCTGTTGGTAACCTGTTTAGAAGCGCATTTTGGACACTTGTGGGCGCCATTGTCGTCACGGTGCTCTTTATTCTTCCTTCAGAATATGGCGTAGACCCTACCGGTGTTGGTGATTTTCTCGGCCTGACTGAACTCGAGGACAGCGAAACAAATGCGGCTGAGCCAACCGCTGCCGTGTCAGTGCCAACGGCCAGCGCTTTTCCCGCTATTCCGGAATCGTTTGACTACTACGATCCTGAAGTGATGGGCGATCCGTTCTCTCGATCGCACCCGTCCGCTTTTCGCACTGACACGCTGGAAGTTACGCTCGACGATCTTGAACAGGTCGAGATAAAAGCCACGATGAAACAGGGGGACGCACTGGTTTATTCCTGGAAAATGATCGAAGGAGACACGGTCTATACAGACTTTCACGCCGATCCACAGCCGGCAAACCTCTACCCTGAGCAATATTGGATTCGTTATGCGGAAAGCGAAGAACCCTCAGCATCCGGATCGTTGGTTGCACCATTCGACGGCAAACATGGCTGGTTCTGGATGAACATCGAAGATAAGCCGGTCAAGATTGTCCTCGAAGTTCGCGGCTATTACGAAAGCCTTGACGAGGTGATGCGGTCTTACCAGTAACGCACCGACACGACGCTTCACGCAGCGAAAAAGTAGCCGGCCATCTGTTGTGACGCAAGCAGGAAACCCGCAAACATCAACAGGACATTGAACGCATAAGCGTGGCGGTCGAATGTGCCGGCCGCGCGCCAGGCATTGATCAGAAACAGTAATACCGCAAGTGCCATCAATTGTCCGATCTCAACGCCAACGTTGAATGAGATTATGTTTGCGACCAACCCATCTTCGGCCAGCGAAAACTCCTGTAACTTGGTCGCCAGACCAAAACCATGCGCAAGACCAAAAGCGAACACGGCAATCTTCGCATTCGGCCGAATACCAAACACCGACTTGAAACCGTCCAGGTTCTCGAATGCCTTGTAGACCACTGACAGACCTATCAGCGCATCAATCAGATAAACATTGACGTGGACGCCGCCCAGAACACCGCCCAGCAGGGTAATACTGTGGCCCAGTGCAAACAACGTGACATAGACAGCAATATCTTTTGGTCGGTACAGGAAAAAAATGACGCCCACCAGGTACAGGATGTGGTCGTATCCTGTGAACATGTGTTTGGCGCCGAGATAAGTAAACACAGACAGAGCGCGGCCAGTGTTGCGCTCAAGGAATTCGGCGTCTTCGCCTGCGACGCCATGCGCCAACAACACGCCAGAAAGCAAAAGTAGAACGACAAAAGCCAGCAGCTGAAAAACTCGCGCTGGCGTCAGGAAGGTACGATTGTCATTCGGTAAAATGTCGATAATCTTCATATCCTGTGGTGAATTCGTCGTCGGTTAGCGAGCATACGCGTGTCCCGATGCTACAGGAAAAAAAACAACAAGACGTGCAGCCGCAATTATGCGACACCGGTTCAGTCTACGGCTGGATCTCTGGGTGTCCGCGATCGCTATTGTCACGCTGTGGCTTGCAGGAAAAAACATTGCAAACCTCGCACCGGAAGTTAGCCGGTGCCGATGTAGGGGATTAGCCTTCCCAGTAGCAGCACGCCGAACCATGAACACAGTGATACCCAGGCGATGACTTTCGCCAGTGCTGGTGTATCTGCGTGTGGTTCCCAGGTTCTTATGACCGGATTTATTTTCCACCAGAACCAGAGTGCGTTCAGTCCAGCGATCAACACGAGTGCCATCTTTAACCAGAAACCGGTATTGGCGGTGTAGCGGGCGGGGTCGCCCATCAAAAATAAAATGCCCGTCGTCAGGTTGATACCAAAACCGAGAAATGTCCACGGCAGCAGCTTGTGTGTTGCGGTGATGTTGATCTTCCGGAAGAGGCCCGCCATACGCAGGTCAATGACCAGCAGCGAACCCAGTAGCAGCGATAAACCCATGAAGTGAAGAATCTCCATGATTGGCCATGCCCACGCCGAGCCCATTATCCACTGGTTAATCGCCGAACCTTCGATTGCCTGCACAAGACTTTGCATTCGTATTCTCCCGGCGCTTACAGGTAGGCGGTCAATCGACCGGCGATGATGGCACCCATCCAGAACGCGATCGACAGACCTGCCAGCAACGGAACTGAGCCGGCTGCGGCCGCGCCCGAGTCATCCCATTCCGGCGCCTCGTCACGCATACGATTCTGAATGATGCCAGCGCACACCGTGGCCAGGAAAATCATCGAGATTTTCAGGAGAAACGGAATATTGCTGACGAACGTCGTTGCCTGCGAAGTAAAAAGAAAACTGCCGGATACGGCATTTATCGAAAACCCGGTCCACGCCAGTTTTCTCAGGCTATCGATAGCGTCATATGATATGCCGCTGAAAAGACCGAGCAAGCGGAGATCGCGCATGACAAATATGCCGACGACAATCGCCAGGCCGATTCCGTGCAACGCCAACATGAACGGGTATCCGTACAGCGACTCTCCCACCCACGTTGCGACCGACGTCCTCTCAAGCCACTCAAACACGATACTCTCCTCCCCGCGTGGAATTTGCAGTTTATATCAGCAATTCACCCGGAAATCACAGTATCGCGAGGTATCGTTTCGCACGACCCACGTACCGGGCTGATCATGTGCGGTGTATGCAACGATTTGAGAATCGCTGTCGTTACGCTGGCAACAAATGCCGTATGGGGCATCGAAGATCCGCGGACGAACGAAGACTGGCAGGCTGCTCGTTAATCAATGTGCAGCCGGTAAGCGATGATGCCGCCAATGGCCATCGGAATAGCAAAGAAGATATAGTTGTCTGACATGCTAAAGCCGTTGGCGATCAGGTAGCCGGCAACCAACGGTCCAAACACAGCGCCAATTCGGCCCAGGCCGATGGCCATACCAATACCCGTACTTCTGATTCTGGTCGGATAGGCCTTCGCCGCCGCACCATACAAGCCGGTGAACCCTCCCTGCTGGAGAATTCCGATAATCAGGGTTAGTGACAGCAGAAGGTTGAGGTTGGAAGGAACCATCGCGAAAATAATCATGCCTGCCGCAGAGGCGACCGACAGGTAACAAATCAGGTTCGTCAGCTTCCATTTTGTCGACATCCAGCCCATCAGATAAATGCCAATGACGCCACCCAGGTTAAATAGGAAAAACGCATTGCGACCCGTCGCCGCGTCGAAACCGGAATCTTCCATCAGTTTTGGAATCCAGCTCATCAGGAAATACAGTGTGCTGAAACAGAGAAGAAACGCAGTCCAGAGCGTTACCGTGGTCCTGAAATTCCTTTCATCCAGCAATTGCCACATGCCGCCGAAAAAACCGGTCCGCTGAACCTCCTGCTCTGCGACGACTTCCGGCATCTCGTTAAGCGTGCTTTTTTTCAGTTTCCTGAGAATGTCATTTATTTTATCGAGCGCACCCTCTGGTCGCCGCTCGAAAAGGTATTTTAGGGATTCGGGAAGTAACAACCACGCGACACCGACCATCGATAACGTCAGCACGCCTCCAAACCAGAACATACCGCGCCAACCATAGTCAGGCAGGATGTAACCCGCGATCACCGAAGTCATCATGGCGCCCATCGGGTAACCGGAAGTGACCACCGCAACGGACAATGCCCTGAATTTTTTGGAACTGTACTCAGATGCCAGCGCCGCCTGACTCGCGAGCATTGCACCTGCACCAAGGCCGCTGATAAATCGCAGAATCACAAATTCTGTCAAGGTCGTTGCACTGGCGGTCAGGATGATTGACACGCCAACCAGGACTATTGAAAAGATAATCACTTTGCGGCGTCCGACGATGTCTGATACGGGCGCCAGGAACATCGCGCCACACATCATCCCGGCGAGAGCAAAGCTGAATATCCAGCCGAGTTTGTCAGGTGTCAGTTGAAGTTCAGTTGATACCGCAGTGGCGACAACTGCCATCGCAGTGATGTCGAATCCGTCAAGCATGTTGAAGAACAGGCAAAACCACTGACTTTGCCATCATCGATTACATCACGAACGAGATTTTCGCTGCTAGATGCGGCTGTCGTCATGCGCGGTCTCCGCGGGCATTGGAATCAAGAGAGAACCTGGCGACGGTACAGCCCACAGCAAAGATTGGCAATTCGGCCGTGTAGAATTGAAGCTCACCCAAGCCAGCGGCGGCGGCCGCAACAGCAATAAAGGTGCGAATCTCGAAGCCGCCCTGACCTCCGTCGCGATACGTTTCTTCATCGCTGTAACTCAAGAGCGCTTCCCGGTCGTTTCGCATTAGTCGGTCGAGAAAATCACGATCCCAGGGTTCGTTGATCTTTCCTGAATCCGGTGTCGCCGGCCAATGTGATATTCCACCTGTGCCAACCAATGCAATTTTCTCTGGCGCCGCGTTGCAGGCACGGCGCAATGCCTCACCAAATGCCCATGCCCGGTGTAGCGGTGTCAGCGGTGGCCCCTGGCAATTGATGTTGACGGGAATAATTGGCAATTCGTAGTCTGGCGTTAGAAAATGGAGCGGCACCATGATGCCGTGATCGAATTTCCATTCTTCGGCGTATGCAGTATCCACGGTCTTCATCACTTCCTGCGTTAGTCGCTTGCCGAGATCGGCGGCGCCGGGCACATTTGTTTTCGGGATTTTCAGCCATTCAGGATCTTCGATCGGGCCTTCGTAGCGAGCGCCAATGCCAATACAGAATGCCGGCATGTTGTTCATGAAAAAATTGGCAAAATGCTCTGCTGCAATCACGATCAGCGCTTCGGCGCCTGTTTCTTCTATCTCCTGCCGCTGATTGTCGAGTGCCGCATAGAGTTCGTCGCGTTTTGCCGTGTTCTCAACCAGATCAGCCCTGCCCGTGATACCCGGCGCATGGCTCAAGACTCCTGCATAAACCAGGCTCATCGTTTCTTACCCTCTGCAGTGAAGCTGTCGCCATCACCGGTCATCGCATAGACTCCCGCCCGAACCGGGCCGTGTTTCTCGATGCCATCGCGCATAAGGTCGAGGTAGTTGAACCATTCAATGCCAAGAAATGCCGCGTAGTGCATCAGGATTTGCCCGTTAACACCAAGGACATATAGCAGACCAATGTCACCATCGCGCAGCGCCTTAATTTCTTCGTCAGTCAGATCGAAGTTGTTGATCAATGCGTCGAGATGGCTTCGATATCGATCCTGCACCGACTCGTCCCGGTTCAGTTCAAATAAAAACTTTTGTAGCTGATAGAGACTCATGTACTGCCAAGTTGCGGAATGCGATGCGATCCCATCGCGATACACACATTCTTCGTTTCCATGTAGAACTCAAAGCTGTAGTCGCCGCCGTCACGACCGATGCCACTGTTCTTCATGCCACCAAACGGCGCTGGCAAGTGGCGGTTGTTTTCGGAATTTACCCAGATCATGCCAGCGTCAATTGCGCGTGCCATTCGATGTCCTCGACCAATGTCATTAGTCCAGACATAGCCTGCCAATCCGTAGTCAATATCATTCGCGATTTCTATGGCCTCCTGCTCATTCTTGAAAGTAATCGCGGTGAGCACCGGGCCGAAAACTTCCTGTTGTGCAATACGCATATCGTTTCTTGCACCAACGAATAGAGTAGGCTCAACATAGTTGCCCATGCCATCTATGGGAGCCGCTTTGCCGCCAGCCGCGACGGTCGCACCCTCGCTCGTCGCTATATCGAAATAGCTGCAGACTTTCTGCAGATGCCGATCATGGATCAAAGGACCAACTTCGGTCGCCGGATCCAGCGGATGCCCCACTTTCAGGTTTTTGACCCGTTCAACGAGCTTGGTCGTAAATTCTTCCTGAACCGATTCCTGAATCAGCAGCCGGCTCGAAGAAGTGCAACGCTCGCCGTTCAGACTGTAGATCATGAAGACAACCGCATCCAGCGCGCGTTCGAGATCGGCATCTTCAAATACAATCACGGGATTCTTGCCGCCCAATTCGAAATGCACGCGTTTCAGGGTGTCTGCGCCCTGCCGCATGATGTGGCTGCCGGTGACTGTTTCGCCAACGAAGGCCACTGCTTTGATCGCAGGATGCTCTGTAAGCGGCTTGCCCGCGTCTTCGCCCAGTCCCTGCACACAATTCAGTACGCCATCAGGCAGCCCGGCATCGTGTGCGATCTCGGCGAGCATCATCGCAGTGTACGGCGACCATTCGGCCGGTTTGTGCACAACGGTACAACCCGCCGCAAGTGCCGGCGCGATTTTCCAGGTCGATAACATGAATGGCGTATTCCACGGGGTGATGACACCTACTGGCCCAATCGGCTGTCGCACTGTGTAGTTGATATGTTCATCTGCGGGTAGCGACTGACCGTCACGAGCACCCGGAGCCATATCGCCGAAGAAACGAAAATTTGCAGCACCACGAATCGCTGCTTTGTTCATAAAACGAATCGCCTGGCCGGAATCGTAACTTTCAACCAATGCAATATCCCGGGCACGTTCGACTATCCCATCGGCAATTTTATGCATGAGTTTCTTGCGAGCCTGGCCGGGCATCTCTTTCCATTCCGCAAACGCGGCCTCAGCCGCCTTGCAAGCGGCGTCAATATCATCCGCGTTCCCGGCCGCAACTTCACCGATCAGACTATTGTCGATTGGGGTCAGACTGTCGAATGTTTTCCCTGAACGTCCCTCGTCAGACTTGCCATTAATGAAATGCGGCAAGTTGCCGGCGCGAAATCGTTTCAGTAGTACATCTGCATCCTGGCAATTGCTTGCAAAGTCATCGGGCATTTTCTGGCTCCGCCTATCAGGCTATTGTTTTCTGCTTCAGTCGGCGCGACGCGCCATATGTTCACGCAGGTTGTTTTTCTTCCAGGTCAATTCGCGGTCGATTTCGACGATCTCGAAGGAGATTGCGATCGGTGATGAATCAGAGACCGGTTCGAGCAAATCACAAAGCGCTGCGAACAATGCGTCACCAACTGCCTTTTGCGTTTCCCGAGGCCTGCCGTGACCAAGTTTCAATATCACATGCACGAATGCATTGTCGGGGTGCTGGTCTGCCACCTGGTACAAATCTCGCCTGGCCGCACGTGTTCGCAGACCCCCGATCGGCAGTGCGTCGATTTCCAAGGCGACTTTGTGAAGATTGTCCACAAGCGACCGAACATCAATTCTGGATTCAAGATTCGCTGAGTATTCAATAATCTGGTGAGGCATTTTGACTGCTCTTTTCGACGCTCGTTTTTAACTGCCGGAGGCCGCATTGAATTCATTTAACATGTTAAGTATACTGCCGGCTTCGCATGTGTCAAGTCAGGCATCTTCCCGAAAAACGAGGTCGCATCAATGTTCAAACCGAAGGCCATCAAAGGGTCTGTTCCGCCGCTGGTAACGCCATTTCGTGCGGGCGAAGTCGACCACAAAGCCTACGCCGACCTGGTTGAAATTCAGGTTGCGGAAGGTTCTCACGGCATCCTCGTTAACGGCACGACCGCCGAGCCTTCGACGCTGACAGTTGACGAAAGAAACCGGCTGGTCGATGTCGCCATAGAAACGATTAACGGTCGATTGCCTGTAGTGGTCGCAACCGGGTCGCAATCCCTTGCTGAGACGAAACTGTTGACTGCGCATGCTGTGAGCGCTGGCGCCGACGCACTTCTGATTGTAACGCCCTACTACATTCGCCCACCGCAACGTGGCTTGATTGAGTACTACCTGGACATTGCGAGTCAACACGAGACGCCATGGATGATTTATCACATTCCCGGGCGAACAGCGATCAACGTTACGCTCGATTCGGTCAAGGAGCTGCGTGAGAAATCAGCAACATTTATCGGCATGAAGCATGCCGTTAACGACCTTGGATTTGTCACCGAATGTTTGTCTGCCTGCGGAGATGATTTCAAAATCTTTGTCGGGCTGGAAGAACTGTCGTTTCCCATGCTGACCATCGGTGCATGCGGTCTTATGAATGCGGTTGGCAACCTGCGACCCGGCGTACTGGCTGAAATGTGCCAGGCGGTCTGGGACAACGACCTGAAAAAAGGGCGCGAACTGCATCAGCGCCTGCTTGAAATCAACCAGGCCATTTTCTACGACACCAACCCGATTCCGATGAAGTACATGATGAAAGTTCTCGGCTTCCTGCCTGAGAATGAGCATCGACTGCCAATGGTGCCGGCCACACCGGCGCTCGAAAAACGCCTGGATGGCGTGCTTGAACGCGCCGGACTGTCAAAAGGATAGCTGTATGAAATTCTTCAGTTTCACGCACGAAGGAAAAGCAAGTTTCGGCGCCGTAACAGACAAAGGCGTCATTGACCTTGGCAAGCGACACACGGACATTGCAGGGCTCAGAGACGCACTTCGCACCGGCCGTCTGGACGAGTTGGCCAGCGAAGCTGTTTCGGCTGACGCGGATTTCGCGCTGTCCGACCTGCACTTTCTGCCTGTCATTCCGAATCCGGAAAAGATCATTTGCATCGGCGTTAATTATGCTAATCGCAACGCGGAATATAAGGATGGATCCGAGGCGCCGAAATATCCGAGCGTGTTCATGCGCTCTCGTGAGTCGCTGGTCGGTCAT
>QIHS01000037.1 GCA_003229095.1 Woeseia sp.
GTCATCGCGCTTCGCTCTCCGCACCGCAATACTTGCCCAAAGCGCCGCATTTTCACCGTCTACTCTGATTGCACGATCTTCAAGATCCGCAGGATCACAAACGCCGCTGTTGCCACTATCTCCAGAGTGAGTGCATGCCTGTAGCAGATGCCAGGTAAACTGCGCGTTGTCCGGATCGAGGGCGACAGCTTTCTGAATTTGCTGGCGGTCGTAGCGATTCCCCGTGTCGGAAGAACCGAGAATTCCGGCCATCAACAAATGCTCTGCGTCACCAGACGCACTTAGCTGGCCAGCTATCCGATCGATCCTTTCCCGATGGCGCGCGATCTGCGTTTCAGCGGTTTTCAGGCGTCGATTCCGCACCGGTCATAAAGTCGAGCATGCTGCAAGCAAAATGCTGAACATTCGAGCTTGTTCCAGTTGAATCTTCAGCCAGTGCGCCAGCAACCGCGATTTGGGGGAATAGCTGAATCCTGGCGGGCGATTCGTCGCGCAGCGCCTGCCTGAAATCTGGCTCCGCGATGTGCACGCCGGGATCATCCTGCAAGAAGAAAAACACGACAGCGGCAAGCACACCTGCTGCCAACAACAAAATGATTCGTCTCATTCTATGAGATGTTGCGTTCGGCCAGCAATCGCTCCGCTTCAACGAGATCTTCTTCCGTATCGACGCCTGGGCCAGGGCGGACAGAAGGGATTCCAACTTTTATTTTCATGCCGAGGCTGAGCGCACGAAGTTGTTCGAGTTTCTCCAAAATCTCAAGCGGCGAACGCTCTGCTACGACGATCTTTTGCAAAACAGAGTTTCGATAGGCGTAGATACCATGGTGGTGCAGCGCAGATTCACGTGCAAATTTTCCGCTGCCATCGGATCTTGAATAGGGGATCGCTGCACGACTGAAATAAAGCGCAAAACCGTCATTATTAACAATTGTCTTAACGACATTCGGATTTCTGAAATCCTCTTCGCGTAAATTCGGCGAAGCCAGCGTCGCAATATCTGCTACATCGTCATCCAGCAATGCCGCGCACTGATCGATCAGTTCCGGCGGCATCAACGGTTCATCGCCCTGCAGGTTGACGATGATTTGATCGTCGGCCCACCCCATCTTGTCTGCTACTTCGGCGAGCCGATCGGTGCCAGACTCGTGATCCGCCGAGGTCATGCAACACTCGGCCGAGAACCGACTCGCCGCTTCAGCAATTCGATCATCGTCTGTTGCAATGACAACCTGGGTGGCATTGCTTTCCTTGCCACGTTCATGCACGTGCTGCAACATCGTCTTGCCGGCAATCAACCGCAACGGCTTGCCCGGCAATCGGACAGAGGCGTATCGCGACGGTATCACCACGATAAAGTCTGTCATGCTGCGGCCTTCACATCGGCAATCCTGTCGAGAACCAGTTGCAGCAGCGACTCGCCTTCCCTGCCCTCAAATTCGACTTCCACATCAACACACCAGCACCGACCAGCCTCGGGAAACTGACATTTTACAGCATCCTTCGCCGTCATTACGACGGGCAGGTCATCGTCAAAGGTCAAATCCTGTGGAGAAATAGAAATGTCGGCATGATCCGGCAACGGGTGGCGCTTGACCTGAATGCCCGCCCGTTCAAGCAAATCGAAAAATCGCTCCGGGTTGCCAATGCCGGCAACCGCATGCACCGACTGGCCCGCCAGGTCCTGAATTTGACCCACTTCGCTACCGTCCAACTTCCTGATGGTTCTGGATTGCAAATCAAAGTGTACCGGCCTTCGATCAGTGGCCCGACGCAATACTTCGCAACCTTGTCAACCGACTGTAGTCGGTTCGGCCACTCGCGTAACGGACCGGCCGGTAACAATCTACCGTTGCCGAATCCTCGCGTGCCATCGATGACAGCAATCTCGAAATCTCGCGCAAGCCGATAATGTTGCAAACCGTCATCGGCGATGATTACATCTGCGCCCAATTCAATCGCTTTGCGCGCAGCAGCGACTCTTTCGGGATGTACAACAACGGAACATTCACTCTGTGCGGCAAGCAACATCGCCTCGTCACCAACCACCGCGGGATCGCTCTGTGCTGTAGCAGCAAGCGGCGTAGCGCCTACCTTGCCGCGATATCCCCGACTGACTATGCCCGGCGTCATTCCCTTTTCCCGAAGGGCTTTCGCCAACCAGATAGTCAGCGGTGTTTTTCCCGTTCCGCCGACGGAGATGTTGCCAATAACAATGACGGGTACAGCAACACTTACGGACCGTAACAATCCCCTTCGATAAAGGAAACGCCGACTGGCGATTGCGACGGCGAACAACCAGCTCAGCGGCACAAAAACCCACACTATTGGTGAATTTTCATACCACATCTTTTCAACCCAGTTTTTTTTCGAAGAACTCAATGCGATTTCGAATCTCCGTCGAATGCAGACCCGTCAATCACCGCTTGATTGCTCAGTGAATTGCATGCGATACAGCGACGCATAATGCCCGTTGGCGTCGAGCAACTCTTTATGCGTTCCTGATTCAACAATGCGACCCTCGTCAAGCACGATGATCTTGTCCGCGCGTTCCACAGTCGAGAGTCGATGTGCAATAACCAGCGTCGTGCGATCAGCCATCAACGTCTCCAGGGCATTCTGAATTCGACGTTCCGATTTCGTATCCAGCGATGAAGTTGCTTCGTCGAGAATCAGCACCGGTGAGTTCTTGAGCAATGCACGTCCTATCGCCACGCGTTGTCTTTGGCCACCTGACAGCAGTATCCCGCGGTCTCCAACAGTCGTGCCCAGGCCTTCGGGTAATTCCTTAACAAAATCCATTACATGCGCTGCTTCTGCTGCTTGCAGTATTTCCGCCCGACTGCGGCGCCTGAGTTGTCCGTAGGCGAGATTGTTCTCGATCGAGTCGTTGAACAAAATAATGTCCTGACTTACGAAGCTAATGTGCGAGCGCAGATTACTGAGTTCGTATTCCTGAACCGGAAGCCCATCCAGCCGAATTTCACCGGAATCGACATCATAGAATCGCGGCAGCAGTCCGGCAAGCGTCGACTTGCCACTGCCTGACTGTCCAACGATAGCAATCGTCTTTCCCGCCTCGATTTTGAACGACACATCGACTAATACTTTCGAACGATCATCGTGATAAGAAAAACAGACGTTGCGAAACTCGACCAAGCCGCGAACATCCTCGGCAACATAGTCGCCTGCGTTGACCTCATCGGGCTCATCGATAATTCGAAACAAGCTGTCCCCTGCAGCGACACCGCGTTGCAGGATTGCATTGATGTTGGTGATGCGCCGAAGGGGTTGCAGCATCAGCATCATTGCACCGAAGAATGACATAAAACTACCGGGACTCAGGTTGCCGTTAATAGACTCAACGCCCGCTGCATAAATTACGCCAGCCACACCAATACCAAATATTATCTGTGTAACTGCAACACCGAAGGCTTTTGCACGGATGAGCTTCAAATTCTGGCGGCGATTCCACTCATCAACGCCAGTCAGACGTTCCATCTCATATTCCTGACCGCCAAAAACCTTCACCACGCGATTTCCGGTCAGCACTTCGTCTGTTACCTGCGTGACCTCTCCGATGGAATCCTGAATTCGCCCACTATAGCGCCGAAACACTTTACCCAGAACCTGGATCAGCACAGCGATGATTGGCAACAAAATGGCCACGAACAGAAATAGTCGCTGGCTCTGATAGAGCATGACCGCAGTCGCGGCGAACACGGTCAGCAGGTCGCGAACCATGACAGTGACGACGTTGGTCACAGACTCCGCCACCATTTCGACGTTGTAGGTCACGCGCGACAGCATCGGACCGGTTGAATGTGTTTCAATATATTTTGAAGGAAGTGTCAGAAACTTGCGGAAAACATCGCGTCGTAAATTGCTGATGACGCTTCGGCCGATCCAGCCGAGTGAGACTTCCGTAAAAAATCCTGACAGCCCCCTGCCAATAAATACTGCGAAAAAGGCGAACGGCAGCCACTGCCCGGTTTCAATATTGTGGGCAACCAGCGTCTCATCCATCAACGGCTCGACAAGCCAGACCATCGACGCCTCAATGACCGCTGTCGCCGCCATCGCAACCACCGCAACCATGCCAATGAGTTTGTGCGGCAACACGTATTGCCACAATCGCCCATAGACTTCTTTTACATGCGGATCGAGTCTGCTACTCACTGAGTATCACTGCTCGGCCGGGTCGTTAATCGTTGCGATGCTGATTCGCGTAAAACCGAGTTTACCGGCTACATCCATCGCGGTGATAACATGCTGATGGCGTGCATTTGCGTCGGCGCTGATCGTTAACGGCAGGTTTGAGTCACCCCCGGAAACACTCTCCAACGCGTTGCGAATCGTTTCCGGCCGGCTGTTGACGAGCTCACGATTGTTGACGAGAAAGGTACCCTGCTCTGTAATCATGATATCCACCTTTTCCGGCACATCTTCTATTACAGCCGTGCTGTCCGCCTGTGGTAACTGAATCGTGATCTTCGATTGCTTCACAAAACTGGTGGACACCATAAAGAAGATCAGCAACAACAGTACGACGTCAATCAACGACGTCATGTTGACTTCCGGCTCTTCTTTTATCCGCAGACTCAGTTTCATTTTTTCTGGGCAGGCTTTTTCTTTTTGCTCTGGCGTCGGTGTAACGCTTCAACCAGTTTGATCGCTTCCTTTTCCATATCGACGACCAGGCCATCCACGCGGCTGCGGTAATAGCGATAGCCGATCAAGGCAGGAATGGCGACTGAAAGACCCGCGCCGGTGGTGATCAACGCCTCGGCGATTCCGCCAGCCAGAACCGTCGGGTCACCAACACCGTGCGTTGTGATCGCGGTGAATACTTTGACCATGCCAATCACGGTGCCAAGCAGGCCCAGGAGTGGTGTAATCGCGGCGATGGTGCCAAGTGCATCCAGATAGCGTTCCAGCTCATGTACAACGTGGCGGCCCGTGTCCTCGATGCTGTCTTTCATCACCGCGCGCTCGCGGTCCCTGTTGATCAGGCCCGCGGCCAGAATCTGACCCAGTGGCGAACCCTGATGCAGGGTCTGAATCTGGTTCTGGTCCAGCGCATCCCGTTTGACCCACGCCCACACTTTGGCGGTCAGGTCTTCGGGTATGACGCGTTTCAACTGCAGCGTCCAGTAGCGCTCGAGAACGATGCCCATTGCAACGATGGCACAGAGGATGATGGGTGCCATCAACCAACCACCGGCTTTAACGATATCAACCATATACAGACACTCTGGCGAAAATCGGAATATACAGTGACCGGCCGAAAAATTCTGCTATCGGTACGAGCCTAGCCCGGACTATTCATGAATCACCGCGATGATTGCGCAGAGATTTGTTTGTACACGGGATTTTCCGATCGAGCGGAATACCGACTGTATTCCCGAATGAGGAAAATTTCGTGTACAAACAAAGATAAAGCAAGGGCGCGAGTGCATTCATGAATAGTCCGGGCTAGCTACCTATCGTGCCAATATTTGCGAAAATCAATGCGCTCACGAACAGCCGCTTCCGGCGCGCTGCCTGCACATATCCGCTGGCTGATCGCACCCGCAGTCGCTGTGCTCAGAACCTCGGCACCCGACGCTCGCAATCTGCCCACAACTTCGGCTTTCGGAAATCCCCACTGATTGCCGAAACTGGCCGACACGATTGCCAGTGCAGGCCCGGTCGCATCCACAAATTCGTCGCTGGAAGACGTTCGACTGCCATGATGAGGCACCAACACAATGTCGCTGGCACTAAACGCTAACCGGTGTGCCAATAATTTCTCGACCGGCGCCTCAATATCCCCGGTCAACAGGATTCGGTAGTGACCAGCCGTTACTTCCACTACGCAGGACGCGTTGTTGCGCACCCACGGCGCATCGTAACGCGGGTGCAGAATCGAAAAATCGATGCCATCCGTTTGCCATTTGATGCCGGCAACACATTGGGTCTGCGGTCGTCCGGGCAATGTCAGCGCCTCACCAACCATAATTTTCCTGACCTCGATGCCGGTCAGGATTGTCTGTGCGCCGCCCGCATGATCCTGGTCGCCGTGACTGACAATCAATCTGTCCAGTTGCCCGATGCCACGCCCGCGTAAAAATGGCAACACAACCATCTCTGCCGCATTGCCACCGTTGCGAAATGCGGGGCCAGTATCGAATAGCAGCGCTTGCTCGCTGGTCTGAATGACCACGGCGAGCCCCTGGCCAACATCGAGAAACGGTGGTCGCGCGGGTTTGTACATCAGCACAGCGATGATTGCGACAATGGCCAGCTTTCGACCAGGCCATCCGGCTGGCAAAAAGACATAGGTGGCTGGAATAATCGCAATAATGACAAAGAGCACACTGAGTTCACTCGTCCGGTAGCTGGAGAACCCGGCTTCGCCGACAAATTTCACGAGTTGCAGGATCAGGCGAATACTGTGGTACGCCCCTTTGAGCAGAAAGTCCCCTGCGACCTCAAACGGTCCACTTAGCAATGCGCCAGCCAGTGTTAGCGGCACTGTTACAAAATTGAAAAGCGGCAACACGAGTATATTAATCGCAGGCGCAACGGCGGAAAACCTGCCAAAGATCAAAACCGTCAACGGGAAAAGGCCCGCGAGCAATGCCAGCTGAAGCAGCCCCAGTCGTTTGCACGCGGTCAAAGCGGCATTCAACACGCGCCAGCGATGACCCTGCATGCCGTGAACGTGTTGCTGCGCGGTCTGGATCAACAGCGCGACAGCGGCGAATGATAATTTGAATCCTGGCGCCAGGATCGCCAGTGGATTGCTGATGAAGATCGCAAAACAAGGAATGGCGAGCAATGGCCCGAGCTGCAGTCGTCGCCGCAATAGAATTGCGGCGCCGGCGACACATGCCATCAGCAACGCACGCCTGGATGGCACCGCAAAACCCGACAATGCGGCATAGGTGCCAGCGGCAGCGATGGCCGTCAACAATGCAATGTCGCGTAGGTTTCGACGGGTGCAAAAAGGCGCAAACAAGGCCCAGCCGAGCAGATAAGCGCAGCCCGCGGCAAGACCAATGTGCAGGCCTGAGATAGCCATCAGGTGGCTTGTCCCCGTTCTTGCGTAGAGGTCCCATTGTTGCCGGCTAATGTTGTGCCGCGCGCCAACGCCAATGGCCATCAATACAGCGGATGCATCGTCCGCAGGCAGGATAGCAGCGACCCGAGCTGCGAAAGTCTTGCGCAGTCGAGTGATCAGGTCGGGCTGGTCGCCAATAATCCGGTAGCTGCCTTCATCGCTGTCGATATATCCGGTCGCGCCGATACGCTCGCGAAACAACCAACCCTCAAAGTCGAATCCGCCCGGGTTTGCGTAGCCACGTGGTCGCTTTAGTCGAAGCTGCAGTTGCCAGGACTCACCAATTGCGGGAATGACCTCCGGTTTGAACCAGGTGAGACGAATTCGATCGGGCAAATCTGTCCGATTGACAGGCCGCACAACAAACCGAACCGTATCGCCTTCTGTCGTCGGAAAATTGACAACGCGCGCTTCGACCGCTAACGACTGACTTGCCATTGCCGGATCGAGACGTTCCGCTAACTGCGCCCGCGCCGAAAAACCCATGATCGCGAAACCGAGCAGAAAGAATGCCAGGGGCCACAGGAATCGACACTTGAGACATGCCGCACCGGTCGCCGCACATCCCGTGAGAACGATTGTGCCAGGCAAATATCCGAATAACTCCAGAGCATAGGCGCCTGTCAGCGTGCAAAGACCCAACAGGAACATATTCCGCTTCCTTGCGGTTTGCCGATATGATGCCGCTCACCAAAGGCAGCCAACCCCGGAATTGAAACAAAGTGGCTGCAAGATGCCAAGACGCTTTTTTCGTAAAGTTGCCCTGAAATGGCGCTAGTTGAAAAACAGCTGCTGGCTTGCGCCCTTCAATAACCTAGAGACGACAGCGTAGCGATGGGGCAGTCTGGAAACGAGCGATTGCGATACTCAGATCATTCATACCGTCGATATCGTGCAGGAAAACGGAATCCGCCGTAGTCTCTGACTACCCGTTCCACTTTTATCTCGAACAACGCTCCGGGGATATCGGGCTAACGGAGTTCGGTGGGTAAATCGGGACCTCGAAGTTGTTCAATACTGCTCGTCGGCTGACAACTACAACTTTGTCTGGTGCCACCGCGGCGACCGAATCGACCGTCACTGATACGTCCGGTTCCGCTTGTTTGACATTGCAGCACTTCTCCTGACTGACAGGTCGGTCGCTCATGGGCAAGTCGGGCATCTCTTTCTTCCTTGGTGGCACACGCTGCCAGCAACAGCACACACAGAACAAACCCGATCTGACCTGTAACCCTGAAACTTCCAGCCTGTCGCACAGAGCGCCTCCAATGACGTATCGATTTGACGGTTAACTTGCTACTTTAGTATAACAATTGATCGGTCAGCCTGTCGGGCTTAGGCGAAACCTGCGGAGGCGATTGGGAGCCCGGCGCTGGTCTGAAAACAGCCATTAGCGGAAAAACGCAGTCCGGCGGATTCGCAGCAGATTCCCCGGGTGCTCGGTCTGCATAGTGACCTCAACACCGCTTTAATAGCGGTGGGCGTGATGGAAAAGGCACTTTATGTGTCTTTTAAGCCGCGAGCACGAGCCTGCCAGCGCTGCCCTTTTTCTAATTCTCATGAAAATCCGGATGGAATCGATAACGCACCAAATAAGACACAGAAACCTGAAATAATCTC
>QIHS01000151.1 GCA_003229095.1 Woeseia sp.
GCGGCCAAAATGACGGCAACGAGAGTTTTGTCAGACATAAGCGACACTTTATAAGCCATTCGCAGAAGATCAACAGCGTCGTTCTACGCACACCATGGCTGGGAATTGTTGTCGATGTAGAAATCTGCAGCAATCGCTATCGCTGCCTGACCGCATTATTGCAGGCTTTGTTGAGTTGGATGGCAGAGAGTTGCAGCAAAGGGCTGTGGAAAACTTGCCCTGTCCACGGGTTGTGTGTATTTATTGCACTGCAACATAATGGCACAAGAAGGTACTGGCATTGCATATTATCAGGTCAATTGAAGACGCTAAAGCGCTTGAGGGGCAGGAAATTGGCGTATCGGACTGGATTACCGTGGATCAGCAAAGAATCGACAAATTCGCTGATGCGACAGGCGATTTTCAATGGATTCACGTCGATTCAGGGCGCGCTGCCGCTGAACTGCCCGGCGGTAAGACGATCGCACATGGCTATCTGACGCTGTCATTGATACCGGCGCTGACGAACGGTTTTGCAGAATTTGAAAACCTTGCGCGGGCGGTAAACTTCGGTTGTAACAAACTGCGTTTCTACACGCCGGTCACGGTCGGCAGCCGCGTGCGTGGCCGGGCCACGGTCATCCAGGCAAGGAAACGTGGTAGTGCCTTGCATCTGTTGTCCGAGATCAAGGTTGAAGTCGAGGGCCAGCGCAAACCCGCCTGTATTGCAGAGACCCTGGGTATGTACTTCTTCGCTGACGTTGTCGAGGAAAAAGCCGTCAGCAACGGCTAGACTGCACAATTCAAGCTTGATCAGCCTGCACAGATTTTACGCGTTGTCCTTGTCCGGACATGCGTGCTGCTACGCAGCAATTTCGAATCTTTTGCCAATGCATAGCCAATGTATCGCCGGAACCGTTTAGAATGTCCTGTAAGTGCTCATTTCTCATTGTTCAGCGACCATTAACCATGCGAGAGAGCGGTGATCTGGTGCAAGATAAGGGCCGGAACACAAAAATTACAAACATAATTTTCGGGGTGAAAAAATGTTTGAGGGCTTTTTTGGCGTATTGTATTTCATCGCGATCGTTTACGCGGTTCTGAAAATCGTAAAAAGCTCAGTGGATGATGGCAGGAAAGCGATGTGGATCGCCATTGTGGTCCTGGTGCCAATTTTCGGTGTGGTTATCTGGTACCTGATCGGGCCTGGTCGATCGTAACGCACGGAGCGATTCAATCTCCTGTCGGCGTTAAATTGAAGGCCGGCTGATCCAGGTCGGCTATTGCCCGAAATTTTTCAATACCCATAATTCGAATCGAATAATTCACTATATCAAAGGGATTCAAATGCAAGGCTTAATGATGGACACAGAGCTGCAGATTTCTTCAATTCTGCGGCACGCTGATCGAAACTTCGGTGACCGGGAAATCGTCTCGGTGACAGCTGACAACCCTCTGCATCGATATACCTACGCTGACTGCTTTCGTCGTACCCGACAGCTGGCGAATGCACTCGGAAATCTCGGCCTGGCAGCAGGAGACCGAATTGCCACAATGGCCTGGAACGACTATCGCCATCTCGAGGCGTACTACGCAATCGCCGGGTCTGGATTCGTGTGTCACACCATCAACCCGAGGCTTTTCCCTGAGCAGATCGTTTTCATTATTAATCACGCGGAAGACCGCTGGATTATGGTTGATTTGCTGATCGTCCCGCTGCTGGAGAAAATCGCAGACCAGATTTCAGGTGTCGAGGGGTTCATCATCCTGACAGACGAGCAGCACATGCCCGAGACAACGCTAAAGAATGCCATCTCATACGAATCGTTTATCGGTGATGAGAGCGATGAATTCGACTGGCCGGTGTTTGACGAGCGATCAGCATCTGCGCTTTGTTATACGTCTGGCACAACGGGTGATCCGAAGGGCGTACTTTACGATCATCGCTCGACTGTGTTGCACGCCTATGCCGGCGCAATGGCCGATACGATGGCCCTGTCCAGTAAAGACTGTGTGCTGCCTGTCGTGCCCCTGTTTCATGTCAATGCGTGGGGCGTTCCCTATTCGACACTGATGACTGGCTGCAAGCTGGTTTTTCCGGGGCCCAAAATGGGTGATGGTGAGACGTTGTATCAGTTGATGGAACAGGAAGAAGTATCACTTGCGCTCGGTGTGCCAACCGTCTGGCTCGCGTTGTTGCAATACGCTGAATCGGTCGGCAAGAAACTGAACAAACTGCAGCGGACCGTCATCGGCGGTGCAGCCGTGCCCGAATCCATGATTCGCGAATTCCGCGACAAGCACGATGTGGTTGTCATGCAGGGTTGGGGAATGACGGAGATGAGTCCGCTTGGCACTATTGGCACGCTGAAATACGGAATGGAATCGCTGACGCCGGACGAAGAGGTTTCCATTCGCGCCAAAGCAGGCCGCGGCATATTCGGCGTCGAGATGCGCATCGTTGACGATGAGGGCAAGGAGCTGCCCTGGGACGGCGTGGCCTACGGATCTTTACAGGTTCGCGGTCCCTGGATTTGCAGTGACTACTTCAAACTCGACGGGGCAGGTGGTGCACACACAGACGATGGCTGGTTCGATACAGGCGACGTTGCGATTATCGACCAACTCGGATACATGTCCATCACCGACCGCACCAAAGATGTCATCAAATCAGGTGGTGAATGGATCGGTTCAATAGAAATAGAAAATACCGTGATGGGGCATGATTCAGTCGCTGAGGCTGCCGTTATTGGTGTGGCGCATCCGAAATGGACCGAAAGGCCCTTGCTCATCATCATCAAGGCAGAGGGTGCGCAACTGGAACGAGACGAAATTCTGGGTTGGCTTGAGGGTAAGATTGCCAAGTGGTGGATTCCGGACGATGTCGTTTTCGTCGAGGAGATTCCACACACGGCAACCGGCAAGATCAGAAAAATCGAATTGCGGAAGCAGTTCGCGGATTACCAGCTGCCATCCTGATAGAATTTTCACGGACTAATCAGAGGTGCAGGTGAAACATGGCTGATGGAAAGCGTCTTTTCGGACTGAGGGCGGTCGTTACCGGTGCAGATAGTGGCATCGGTGAAGCCATCGTACGTACCTTGACAAAACAGGGTGCCGAAGTTCTGGCAGTAGATTCGGCCAACAGTGGTATCGAATCGCATTTCAAATCTGTCAAAGGTGTTCACGGTGTGTCTGTCGACCTGAACGCGGCAGATGCTGCTGCAAAAGTTGGCGCGCTGGCTGCGTCAAAGCTGGGTGTCGTTGACATTGTTGTTTGCAATCTCAGCCCACATTCCGAAGGCCTGATAAACGACAGTGACAGCCAGGCACTGGGCAAACTGCTGGAACGCAAGAACGAAATGTTAGAAAGCATCTGCGAACAAATGCTGCCGATGATGAAAAGCAGCCCGGCGGGGCGCATTATCATTCTTGGATTTAATCGCAGCGTGTTCAGTATTGACGGGTCAGACAGTTATGCGAAGTCCGAGGCCGCAATCGCGACACTAACCGCGAGATTGGCCGCTGAAACTGCATCATTGGGAATCAACGTAAACTACGTTCAGTTGGGTGCGATCATGACGCCCGAAAGTCGTCGCGTATTCAAGGGAAACAAGACCCTGCGCGACTATTGTATTCAGCGTTCAGCCGCCAAACGATTGGGAGAGCCTGTCGATGTGGCCAAGGTTGCCCTTTTCCTGGCAACCGACGATTCGGTATTTGTCAGCGGCACAGGCATTGTCGTAGATGGCGGAATTGCACCGGATGAGACAAGATAGTGAATGTTCCGGACTGAACCCAGACTAAATGCATTCCGTACTCAAAGATCTGATCGAACTCCTCAAGTTAGAGCGCATCGAAGACAATATTTTTCGCGGCGAAAGCCGCGATATCGGCAGTGCCCAGGTCTTTGGTGGGCAGGTGCTGGGGCAGGCATTGTCTGCCGCCAGTCACACAGTCGATGATCGTCGCGCCCATTCGCTACATGCCTATTTTCTACGCCGCGGTGACATGAAGGCACCGATCATTTACGACGTTGATCGGGCCCGCGACGGCGGGAGTTTTTCGGTGCGCCGAGTCGTCGCGATCCAGCATGGCCGCCCGATATTCAATCTCGCCGCTTCCTTTCAAGAGCCCGAAGCCGGTCTGGATCATCAGGCGGACATGCCGGACGTAGAGGGACCCGACGGACTTCCGGATGTAACCGAAGTTGCAGCCGATATTCTCGAACGTATTCCGGAAAAAATGCGACGCTACCTGACGGTCAAAAGACCATTCGAATTCAGGCCGGTGCAACCGACCGATTTCTTAACACCAGAAGTGCGTGAGCCTGTTAAGCACGTCTGGATAAAAGCAGTCGACACACTGCCGGTGGATCAGGCGTTGCATCAAAATTTACTGGCCTACGTGTCGGACTATGAATTGCTGGGTGCAGCTACACTTCCGCACGGCCTCACTTTTGATCGCGATCAGGTCATGATGGCCAGCCTTGATCATGCGCTCTGGTTTCATCGCGACGTGAAAGTTGACGAATGGCTGTTGTATACGATGGATAGCCCCAGCTCTTCCGGAGCCAGGGGCT
>QIHS01000470.1 GCA_003229095.1 Woeseia sp.
TGCGCCAGCAAAAATCCAGTGCCGGGCGTATTGACCATCTGCATCGCGACAATCGCCACAAGCGCAATGCTCGCTGCGATGCCCACCCAGACCGGCATGGAAAATCGTTGTTTGCGCTGGAAAGGCAAGTCGACGACATTGTCGTCCTCGATGTCCGGCAGCTCAGGCATGTGGAGGTCAGGTGTATCGATCGTCAGCGCGGAACGGATTTTATCATTGAGCGCGAGCATTTCTGCCTGGAATCCGGCGCAAGACTCGCAGCCAGCCAAATGCTCGGCGACGCCGTCAACCGGTGCCGTCGGATCTGCTGCAATTGCTTCTTGATAGTCTTCGCAGTTCATGTCATTTCCGGAGGGCGTCACGCGGCCTCCTCCTTCTCCACTTCTTCCTTAAGTTTGATGCGCGCCCGGTGCAATCTTGTCAGCACCGCGCCCTGCTTCAATCCCATCAGTTCCGCGATCTCTTTGCTGCTGTGCCCCATCAGGACCTGCAACACCAGCGGCTCGCGATAATCGTCCTCAAGCTTGTAGATGGCCTGGCGCATATCATCGACACTTGAGTCGTCAGTCTCTGCCAACATGGCGGACTGCGCCGGGCTCAGGTTGTCGATGTCCACAGTCTCCAAACGTTTTCTTTCAAAATAACGCGCATTCTCGCGCCTAACGATGGTCAGCAACCAGGGTTTCGCCGCGTCGTCATCGCGCAATGCGTCCAGGGATTTCCAGGCGCGTAACAACGCTTCCTGAACAACATCTTCGGCAATGCCCGGATCTCTGCATAACCAGGCCGCATACCGGTACATATCGGTATGAAAAACGGCTACAACCCTGTCAAAGCGCCTGTGCCGCGCACGGCCGGTATCAATGCTATTCATACGAGATGACCCAATTCCCGCAGGATTTATTACCTGCGGGTTGCTATTTTGTGATTTAGGCGTAGAAACCATGCCAAAATACAGGGAAAATCACGACTGTCGCTGTATAAGACATTGATATGAGTGAATATATGACTACTTTGTTCCCCATAACCCGCTTGCGACGCACCCGCCGTACGACAGCATTGCGCGCTCTGGTCGCCGAATCAACCCTTGCGCCTGCCGACTTGATCTATCCACTCTTCGTCCAGGGCGGTGAAGGATGTGCCGATGCCATTATCTCAATGCCCGGGATAAAACGAAAGAGCCTCGATGG
Organism: Woeseia sp.; assembly: GCA_003229095.1. GTDB lineage: Bacteria > Pseudomonadota > Gammaproteobacteria > Steroidobacterales > Woeseiaceae > SZUA-117. The sequence continues at coordinate 1,191 of QIHS01000470.1, forward strand.
TGTGCTCAGGGATGCTGCGGAAGCCGCGAGACTTGGCATTCCCGCAATTGCTATTTTCCCGGTCATCGAGGAAAACGGAAAATCCCTGGATGGCGCAGAAAGTGCGAATCCTGACGGGCTGGTACAACGTACCGTCCGCGCACTGAAAAGTGAGCTGCCCGAACTCGCACTGATCACCGATGTCGCGCTCGACCCTTATACAACGCACGGCCAGGACGGCATTATTGACGAAAACGGCTATGTCCTGAACGATGAAACCGTTGACGCACTTGTAAGACAAGCGCTATCGCACGCGGAAGCCGGTGCGGATATCGTGGCGCCGTCAGACATGATGGACGGTCGCGTTGGCGCCATTCGCACGGCACTCGAGGCTGTCGGTCATCGCAATACCCTGATTCTTGCTTATGCGGCCAAATATGCGTCTTGCTTTTATGGCCCGTTCCGCGATGCCGTAGGATCATCTGCGAATCTGGCGGGTGGCGACAAGCGAAACTATCAGATGGACCCGGCCAATACGGACGAGGCTATTCGCGAAGTGCGGCTTGACCTTGCGGAGGGCGCGGATATCGTCATGGTCAAACCGGCGTTGCCGTATCTGGATGTCATCCGCAGGGTACGCGACGAATTTGGCGTGCCGGTATTCGCCTACCAGGTCAGCGGCGAGTACGCGATGATCAAGGCGGCCAGCCAGAATGGCTGGCTGGATGAGAAAGCGGCGACACTGGAGGCACTTCTGTGTATCAAACGTGCAGGCGCAAACGCCATTTTGAGTTATTTTTCATTACAAGCAGCCAAATGGCTGGCAGAATAGCCCTATGACAAAAGACGTCATCGATCGCTACGGTGTCATGGGTTATCCGGTATCCCACAGCCGCTCGCCCGTGATACATCGCCTGTTCGCCCAGCAAACACAGCAGGAACTGCAATACGAACTCTTGCAGGTTTCCCCCAGCAAGCTGGAACGGGCGGTTCTCCAATTTGGTCGCACCGGTGGCAAGGGGCTCAACATCACCGTGCCACACAAGAGCGAAGTCACCCGCCTGGTGGGCGATATGAGTGAACGCGCGAGCAATGCCGGCGCAGTCAATACGCTGGTGTTTCGGGATGACGAAATCTACGGCGACAACACCGACGGGGTCGGCCTGATGCGCGACCTGCAAGATAATCTCGGCTTGCAGCTAAAAGAAATGAATATCCTGATTCTCGGTGCGGGTGGCGCGACTCGCGGCATCGTATCGCCGTTACTCGAGGCAGAACCAGAATCAATCGTTATTGCGAACCGTACCTTGTCTCGAGCCACTGCACTGGCTGATCATTTTTCAGCAAACGGACCGGTTAGTGCATGTCGTTTCAAGAACATCGGAACATTGCCCGTTTACGATCTGGTTATCAATGCAACCTCGGCCGGCATCAAAGGCGATACGCCGCCGTATCCGGAAGCTGCCATTCATCCGAAAACGGTTTGCTACGATCTTTCTTACGGTCTGTCGCCAACGCCGTTTTCGATTTGGGCCGCCGAGCAGGGCGCAAAACGTTCAGTGACGGGCTGGGGCATGCTGGTGGAACAGGCTGCAGAGTCGTTTTTCATCTGGCGCGGTGTCCGGCCTGATACTGCTGCTGTGTTGAAGCAATTGACGACCAACATATCCTGAGATAGACAGACGTCGCAGGAGATCAACGCATCGTCACCAACTCTTCCGCACTCGTAGGATGGATCGCCACAGTATCGTCAAAATGCTGCTTGGTCGCGCCCATTCGAATCGCAACGGCGAACCCCTGTAGCATTTCATCGGCGCCGTCACCAATGATGTGGCAGCCAACGATTCGCTCGTCGCTGCCGGTGACGATCAGTTTCATTGCTGTGCGGACTTTTTCCTTGCTGAAGGAGTACAGCATAGGAGCAAAACGCGTTTCATAAACTTTGACATCGTCGCCGTACTCTTCGCCCGCCTCGTCTTCGGTGAGTCCGACAGTGCCAATCGGTGGGTGCGAAAAGATCACCGTTGGGATCGTGTGATATTCGAGTCGCCTGTCCTTCATGTTGTTATACAGACGATCGGCAAGTCGTCTGCCGGCCGCTATCGCCACCGGCGTCAGTGCAGCTCGACCGGTTACGTCGCCCAGTGCGAATATGTGATCAATATTGGTTTTCTGGTAGTCATCCGTGGGAATAAATCCCCTGCGATCCATTCCTATTCCAGCGGCGTCGGCATTTAGTGAGTCAGTGTTCGCCGCTCGCCCGACTGCCCAGACGAGCGCATCGAATTCTTCCGAGGTGCGCCCATCTTCCGCCACCAGGCGGATACCATCGGTCGTCTTCTCCACGGCACTCGGCACAAAACCCTTTACCAGATTGATGCCGCTTTTCTGCATCTCACTTTCAAGTTCTTCACGCAGCATCTTGTCAAAACTTCTGACTACGCCGTCTTTGCGAACAAGAACGGTGGTTGCAGAACCCAGTGCATTAAAAACACCAGCCAGCTCAACGGCGACATAACCACTGCCGACAACTGCCACCCGTTGCGGTCGTTCTTCCAATTCGAAGAAACCGTCAGATGTCATGCCAAGTTCGGCACCTGGAATCTCCGGCACGATCGGGTAACCGCCCGTCGCAATCACGATGCGTTCCGCCTGGTAGTTTGTGCCATCGACTTCGACGGTATTGGCATCGATAAATTTTCCGTGACCTTGCAACCAGGTGACATCACGATTGTTCAAATTATTCTCGTAGATGCCGTTCAGGCGCAGGATATACGCGTCTCTTTTAGCCTTCAGCTCAGACCATGCGTGCCCGTTTATCGTGACATCAAAACCGTAGTCTCTCGCAAGGTGCATCTGATGTACGTGATGTGCGGAGTACCACATGATCTTCTTGGGCACGCAGCCCACGTTGACACAAGTGCCGCCCAGCGGGCCGGACTCGATGACGGCTGCTTTCACACCGTACTCTGCGGCACGCTGCGCGTGGGCCAGGCCGCCGCTGCCACCGCCGATCACTATCAGGTCATATTGTGTTGTCACGTTTTCCGCCTTTTCAAATTCTTGCCGACATTTACTTCATCAGCGAGGTATCGTCGCTGTGATACCATCCTGCCGCACAATTCAACTCGTCTGGACATCATGTCAAACCCGCTACTCGATACCTCCGGCCTGCCGCAATTCAACGCGATCAAACCCGAGCACGCTTTGCCGGCGCTACGTGAGCTTATCGCAGCACACAAGCGAAAGCTCATCGACCTTCTTGACGACCCCACTGCCCGTGATTTTTCGTCACTGGTTGTGCCGCTGGAAGAAATGAGCCACGAACTGAGTCGTGCCTGGTCTCCCATCAGCCATTTACAGAGTGTGCTTGGCAGCCCGGACTGGCGT
>QIHS01000223.1 GCA_003229095.1 Woeseia sp.
TGGTGCTTCCGCGGGCGTCGTCGTGACGATCAACTTGCAGCGCTGCATGACGTCAACCACTTCGGTTGTGGTCGATACATTGAAGCCGGATATATGCATATCGCGCGCACAGGCTTCGAATTTAGCCTCGTCCCTGCCCCACAAAAGCACGTCGCGACATTTCGTAACCGGCGCGAGATACTCGAGCTGCAGCCTCGCTTGCGTACCGGTGCCGACGATACCAATACAGTCGACTTTCGAGGGGGCGAGATATTTTGCGGCAATCGCGCCTGCTATAGCTGTGCGAATATCAGTCAGGCAGCCCTCATCCAGCAGTGCAGCAACCGGCTCGCCCGTTTGCTGGCTGAACATCAGCATCATTCCATTGCTCGAGGGCAACCCGCTGATGACGTAGTAGTCATCTCCCTGCAAATAGCCGTACTTGATGTGCACATCGCCGGGCGGGTTCTGCAGTATCAACTCCCCAACGGGCGGTACGACGGCGTTGCCCTCACTATAGGCCACAAAACCGTGTTCGATTTCCGCCATCAGATCAACATCTGGCAAAGCGGCTTTAACTTGTTCGAGACGCAGAATTTTCATCAGCTGAGCGTTTTGAACGTGCTTTCTATTCTGGAGAAAGCATCCTCCAGAACTGCCTTGTCCTGGCCAAACGCAATGCGCAGATGATGATCCATACCAAACGAGTCACCTGCACCAACAAATACGCTGGCATCACGACAAAGTTTTTCCATCAACTCGGTAGAGTTAATGTCCATGTGATAACGAACAAACGACACTGCCGATGCTTGCGGCGGCGTGAAGCTGAACATACCCTCCTGCCGATTTATCCAGGCTTCGAGTATCGGGAAGCCGTTACGGATATAGTCGCGTGTCCGTTTCACCAGTCGTGGCCGTACCTCAGGCGACAGTGCATAGGTGGCGAGTAAATCACCAAACATGCTCGCCGTTATTGTCGTGTACTCATGCCGCCGCCAGATGTCGTCAACCATGTCCGGCGGACCAACCACCCAACCAACACGCAAACCCGGCAGACCATATGCCTTGCTCATACTGCCAACGGCAAGCACCTTGTCGTAACGACCGAAGAACGATTGCGTTTCCTCCTCCTGCAGTCGTTCGGCACCGCGATAAACTTCGTCTGCAAGAATCCATGCACCGACACGATCCGCGGCATTGACGATCGCATCCATTTCTTCCCCTGTCATGATGTAGCCGGTCGGGTTGTTTGGATTAACCACAGCAATAACACGAGTCTTGGGCATTAACCGGGCATTGAGATCATCGACGTCGAGTGCCCATCCGGAATCCGCCTGCAAGCGGAATGCATTCACTTTGTGATCGTTGTTCAGCGCAATACCCCAGACCTGCTTATAGGTCGGGATTTGCGTGAGCAATTCATCGCCTGGTCTCATCAGCGTCTGCATGATGATGTTGTTCGCTTCAGCCGCGCCTACAGTGACGAGAACATTTTCCACTTTCGCGCCGTCATACAGGCGCGCAATATTCTCACGAAGCTGAGGGTTGCCGTTGACGTGCGGATAGTTGATTTCAGTAGCCAGCATCTCCGCCAACTTGTGCTTGTCCTCACCGAGCAATTCATCCAGGCGCATTGGGTGCACGCCACTCTCGGTCAGGTTGATATCAACCTTTTGCTCCCACAGGGATTGTGTGTATTCGAGATCAAATGCCGTAAACGTCATGAGGAGAATCCTGCTTAAGTTGCAATCGCGATAGAATTGACGATGCCATTGGCGGATAATAGCAAGCAGTCAACTCCACAACTGAAAAACGAGACAATCGATGGCGAGAAGACCTGAAAGGGGCCGAGGCGGCCGGGCATCACGGGAGTTCAATTTCCTTAGCCTATTGTGGCGATTTGTGTCGTCAACCGTGTTGGTCATCGCCACCTACAACCCCACGCAATATTCGTTCTGGGCATGGGTGGTTGCGGCGCGCGCCACCGGTGTCCTCGGACCAGCCCATTTTGTGGTCGGCATCGTCCTGCTGATTGGCTGGGTTATCCTGCTGGCCGCCACACAACGATCGCTTGGCTTCCTCGGCTTGTTGCTGGGCGGCTCATTACTCGGCGGCGTGGTATGGCTGCTGGTTGATATCGGCTGGCTTAATGTCAGCACCCTGTCTTCCGCCACCTGGGTCGGGCTGGTTTGTGTATCTGCGCTGCTGGCCGTGGGCTTAAGCTGGTCGCACGTTTGGAGAAGACTGACGGGCCAGTTCGAAGTGGACGATGGCGACGATTAAGAAATCGACTCTTGTCCTCGCCGCAATCGCGCTATCGGCTTGTATGCCATTTTTCTGCCCGAGTTCGGGCGCCAATACTTCTGTCGAGTTGCAAAACGCAACTACCGATAAATATAGCGCGGGGTAACGATGGTAAATCGAGGTGAACGCGACCCACCCACCAGTGTGTCCAATCATGGTTTCACCGTTGACCTTAGCGACATGCAGACCCATTGCGTAGTTCACCTCGAGCGGCCCGTCGTCAATGCCGTTGCTAAGCCTGGCGAACGCTTCGGCAGCGGACACTGCGCTGGACAATGTTAGAAAAGCGGCTATTGTGATTCGTGTATGCAACATCTGTTGCGCGCCTCTTACCAAAGACATGACCATGAAACGACTACTGCCAGCCACACTTGTCGCAATCAGCCTGATCGCGAGCGGTTGCATGCCAAACGAACCGGATAATGCTCAGGATGACACTTTACGAGTGTACTGCGGATCACTGATCGATGGCATATCACCCACACCTGCAAGCGGTCAGACCGTCGTCATCGTCGCCGGTCGAATCGCCGCGATTCGAGACGGCGCGCCGGAAGAGGGAGATTTTCTCGACCTGTCAGAACACACCTGTCTGCCTGGGCTCATCGACACGCATACACATATCGTTGACAACGCAGACGACACTGTCGATCTCAGCGTCTATTACACGCGGACGCCCGAAGAAGAACTGGCAATCTCCACCAATAATGCTGCAAAGACTTTGGCGGCCGGATTTACCACGATCAGAAATGTCGGCGCCTATAACGGCTGGTCCGGGCGCGACGCCCGGGACGCGATCAACCGCGGTGATTTTCCCGGGCCACGCATGCAAACGGCAGGTTTCTACCTGACAATACCGGGCGGCGGTGGTGACCTGGTCATTCCGGGCATAGCGGAAAGCGAAATACCGGCAAGCATTCGCATGGGCGTCGCCAGCGGGCCGGATGAATTTCGCCAAAAGGCGCAGGAAGCAGTCGACGGTGGTGCTGATGTGCTGAAAGTCATCGCATCGGGCGCCGTACTGGCTTTCGGTGGCGTACCAGGCGCACCCGAAATGACAGTGGAAGAAATTCGTGCTGTGGTTGAGGTTGCGCATGCCGCAGGCATCAAAGTCACTGCGCACGCACACGGTGCACAATCGATTAAAGACGCAATCAACGCCGGTGCGGACTCAATCGAACACGCATCATTGGCAGACGACGAAGCCATTGCGCTCGCCGCCAGGGAGCGCGTCGCATTCTCGATGGATGTATATAACGGCAGCTATATTGCGACCGTTGGCCGGGAGCAAGGCTGGCCGGAGGAGTTTTTGCGCAAGAACGACGAAACCACCGAGGCGCAGCGACAGGTATTCAGCAAGGCGATCGCTGCCGGCGTGCCAATTATTTTCGGCACGGACGCCGCCGTCTACCCGCACGGCGATAACGCAAAGATGTTCGAGATCATGGTGGAACGCGGCATGGCGCCCATGGATGCCATCAAAGCCGCAACATCGGTGGCGGCAATCTACATCGGCTGGGATGATGATGTTGGTGCGCTCGAGCCCGGACGTTTTGGCGACCTGATCGCGGTCCGCGGCGATCCGCTGGCTGACATCGGCATACTGCAAGACGTTGACGTCGTGATTAAGGGCGGTCAGCGGTTCAGGTGATCGCCAGATGACGGCCGGGCACGGTTTTCAACGAACATTCGGCGTTTCATATTCTGAGTAGTTGTTTTATATTGTGAAACCCTGTCTGGTTGCGACCCGGCCCTATTCGCTAAAATCCCCGTTCTTTCCGCCCGCCCGCCTGTCTTTCATCAGGAAACAACAAGCACCATGTCAGAAGATCTCGAAGACGACATTGTCCTCAGCGACCTTGCCGACGATGAACTCGTCGAGCAAATGTTCGACGACCTGTACGATGGATTGGCCGACGAGGTACGTGAAGGAACAGAGATCCTGCTGGGTCGCGGCTGGGAACCCAAGAATGTACTCGACGACGCACTGGTCGGTGGCATGAACATCGTAGGCCAGGACTTTCGCGACGGCATCCTGTTTGTGCCCGAAGTGCTGCTCGCAGCAAATTCGATGAAATCCGGCATGGCAATATTGCGCCCGCTACTCGCAGAAACCGGTGCAGAGCCGGTCGGCAAGATGGTCATCGGCACGGTCAAAGGCGATATACACGATATCGGCAAGAATCTCGTTGGTATGATGATGGAGGGCGCCGGTTTCGAGGTGATCGATCTTGGCATTAACACCGATGCTGATACTTATATTGCAGCATTGCACAAAGAGCGGCCCGATATCCTGGGAATGTCCGCACTACTGACGACAACCATGCCGTATATGAAAGTCGTCATCGACACAATGAAAGAACAAGGCATTCGGGATGATTTTATTGTGATGGTTGGCGGTGCGCCGCTTAATGAAGAGTTCGGCAAGGTGATCGGTGCAGACGCCTATTGCCGGGACGCCGCCACCGCTGTTGAAGTCGCCAAGGACCTGGTTGCTCAGCGGCGTGCGTCGTAGCCGGCTGGTCCGGGTCTCATTGCCTGCGGTGCACTGGCAAAAGAGCTGGTCGAACTCCGTCGACGAAACCAGTGGGATCACATCCGGATTCAATGCCTGCCGGCGGAACTGCACAACCGACCGGAGAAAATTCCTGCGGCAGTTGAAAGTCTCATCACGCAAAATCGCGATGATTACGAAAACATTTTTGTCGCCTATGCAGACTGCGGCACAGGCGGACGATTGGACCGCGTGCTTGAAAAGTACAATGTGCAAAGAATTCCGGGCGCACACTGTTACGAGTTCTTCGCCGGCGCTGCCATATTCGAAAACCTGAGCGACGCCGAACCAGGCACGTTTTACCTGACGGACTTCCTCGCCAGACATTTCGACCGCCTGGTCGTCAAAGGTCTCGGACTGGATCGACATCCGGAACTGAAGGGACAATATTTTGGCAACTACAAACGGCTGGTTTACCTGGCTCAATCAAGATCCGGGAACTTGTCCGAACTGGCCCGCCAACACAGTGATTTTCTTGGGCTTGAGTATGTGGAACACTTCACCGGCCTTTCGCCAGTTGAAAATATCGTAAAGGAGCATGTCGTCTCGTGGCAAAAAAACTAATCACCATTTACTGGCGCGACATTCCTGCCCAGGTCGTCGGTCGTGCAGGACGAACTAATTCAAAAAAGGAACTCCACAGCCGTTTTGCCAA
>QIHS01000231.1 GCA_003229095.1 Woeseia sp.
GCCTCAGGAAGCGATCCAGTTTCATGCCGGCTATATTACGTGCAACAACGCCCTAAATCGAAAAACGACGACTACCGGGTCAGGACGGAGACCCTGTTCAGGTGAAAAAGCCCAGGTCACGTACGCCGAAGTTGTCAATATTCGGTGCAACCATCGACAAGTCAATGTCCGGGATTCCAAACCAGGTCGCGAGCGTTGCTGCATACTGGTCTGCCGAAGTGGTTGGTATCAGGCGGCCACCGCCAACGTCATCGGTGCCGTTCAGGGCCAGATCGGGGAAAGTGCCATACATATCCCGTCCCCCACAAACTGGATTCCGCCCCAGGCATGATCCGTACCGTCGCCATTCGACGTCAATGTTCGAGCAAAGTCAGACTGCGTGAAACTCGTGACGCTGTTTGCCACGCCCAGTTCTACCGTCGCATTGTAAAATGCAGTCATCGACTCGCTGATGCTACCCAAAAGTCCCGGTTGGTTCTGGACCTGGTCATCGTGTGAATCGAAACCGCCGAGCGACACATAGAAAATCTGTCGTTCCATTTGCATTACGTCTCTGACCGATATCATTTCCGCGACGGTGCGAAGTTGATTGCCTAGCGACGTCGAAGGAAACACGGTGGACAACACTGGTCCGCCATCAAGTGCTGCGTTGACCAAGTCGGCAGTGTCGACGGCACGTTGTTGTACTTCCGCAAAACCACGTTCGTAGATCGTGTCATAGCTCGCGCTCAAAATACGCTCGAACGCCTGGCGCTGTTGGAAAAAGAGGTCGTCCGGATCACCGGAATTCGAGAATCCAGTAAACGGAATCGGGCCGCCGCCACCCATAACGTAAGCGACGGTATCTTCGGCAGACTGAAAGAGACTGTTGCCGGACAACGAAACATTCGTTGCAAGTTGCTGGTTGGTTACCTGTACGCGCATTAGATCAGCAATTCGTCCTGCCCACCCGGTCTTGCTTACAGTGGCCCCTTTCAACGTATACCACTGGTCTTGTTGATCACTGTGCGAAAAAAGCTGCGGAGGCAAGGTAACTGACTGATTAAAATACTCCGCCTTGGTAACGGGCGAAACCAGCGGCCCAACATTGGTAACAAACGCCGCCCGGCCACTTTCGAACAACCCTTGCAGACCACTCATCGACGGATGCAGGCCGTAGTCAGTACCATCCGGATTGTTCGGGTTGATGGCGAGCAGATCTGCCTGAAGCACCGCCATGTTCTGTCTTGTCTGAGCATAAAGGTTGTACTCTGCGTCGCTGCGCGGAACAACCATGTTGAAAGAGTCATTGCCACCATGCATAAAAACGCAAACCAGTGCTTTGTAGTCGTTAAAGGGCGCTTTCGCGGCAAAGCCCTGTGCAAAAGCAGCACCCGGATACTGCGCCATAGCTGCAGTGACAGCGGCAGTCGCTGTGGATTTTTTCAGAAACTCGCGTCGGTTCAATTTTTTCATTTTCAAACTCCTGATATGTCTAGCGCTGGTACGCGAATTCTGGGGAAGTGACGATGAAATAAATGGCTTCCGCAACCAGTGCTGCATCGTTATCCGGCACTGCAAGCCTCACGCGATCTACCATTTGCGAGGTCTCGATTCTCAGGATCTCCGAGATTTCGCCGCCGAGCAGTTTGCTGGCGACCATTGCAACCAAAGCGTCGGTATCATCGACGATCTCGAGTTCTGCAGTTATATCGATCAAGACGTCGTCTTCCCCGGGATCCACTGCGGCTGAATTCCAGTTAAACGCCAGCATAAAGAAGTAGTTGGTAATAAATGTATTCTGGAACTCGGTTGCAATCTGGAATTCTGGCGCAACGAGCCCGCTATCCCTGATTTCTCCGGCGGGCGCATGAAAAGGACTGAAGAAGTTGAATACGTGAGATGCCTGCAGGGGGCCCTGCCCAAAAATGATATAGGCAGGTGCGAGCGGGAAAACGCCGCTGGTCGATGCCGCGTCATATGCACGCCAGAACTGGGTAAGGCGCAATAAGGGCTCTTTCAGCTTGCCATCAATTTCCATTGGCATGTCGGGCATTGCTTCATCGTCAAGCAAAATCGATCTGACAACCGCACCGAGATCACCGCGCACACCCAAACCGTTGTCATTGAACACGGTTGCGACGCGTTGCACGTATCCCGGAGAAGGGTTGCTGGTCACCAGGCGCTGAATCAGTCTTATCGAAACGAACGGTCCAACATTGGGGTGATTAAAAATATTGTCGAGCGCTGCCTGCAAATCCTGTGTACCGGTTTGCCCGGCTGGAATAGTCACGCCGTTCAATACAGTTTTGGGGCCGGTATCGTGAAAATCTGGATAGAGCTGCATCGGTACTGTCTGGTTATTGTCATTGCGACGCGCAGTCTCAAAACTCGGCGAACCCGCGTAATTCCAGCCAGTGTAAACATGTGCGAAACCTTCAATAATGGATTGGTTGTAGGTCGGTATTTCCTGACCCGCGCCATCAAGTTTGACTGTGCCGTCCAAATTCAACTCAACGAGGCCGATGGAAAACAGCTGCATCAACTCACGCGCGTAATTTTCATCGGGTCGAATATTGAGTACTGGATCCGGTTTTTGATTTCCCAGCATGCTGAGATATACACCCATTGCCGGATGCAACGTCACGGTGTTCAGCAGATCGCGATAGTTGCCAAACGCATTGAGCGCAAGCTGGTCATGAAAATCTGCAACGGCATAAGGAGCCTGCATCAGCGCACCGAGCTGTGAAACAACCAGTATTTCAGACAGCGCGAACGCTACACGCTGCCGCAATTGATCCTGACCATTGACGACATATCGAAACCAGACATCGACCCGGTCACCATGCAACTGCGCCACGTTCTGTGGTCGCGGAAGGCTGCGCAGATAGGGCAACTGCAATGACGCTGTTTCCAGCATTTGCTGGTCAATCCAGTCTTCAAAACGAATGTTGATTACATTCTGTGCTGCGTCTGGCGTTGCCCCAAAACTTGCCTGATTCAAGAACTGGAAAGCCTCTGCAGTCGTGATGGGTGGAGGAGGAGGTGGTGGTGGTGCTGGCGGCGGCGGCAGTGAGGCACCTCCGGACGAACCACCACAAGCTGACAAAGCCAGCATTAGCGCGATAGCAACTGAGGCCCGCTTTAGTCTCTTCATCTTTATTCCCATCCTAGTGGACTACCCTTTATTTTACAGATCGCAAAAAGGCCATCTGCTCATCAGTTAACAGATTTCGCAATCTAATCAACATAGCGACCTGCAACTGCTTAACCTTGTTCTCTGCAAGCAACGCTGCCTCGACATTCTTAAGTACCTTATCAGCATCGACCGGCGATTCGTCCAGATCGGCCAATACCTTCTGGCAGGCCTGCCGCAAGTCCCATTCATGCTCGGCAATGCTTCCCTGTACAACTACGACTGCGGCCCGGATGGCCGTGTATTGTTCCTTGCTCAGGCCCAGCGCATCCTGGTGTTCCAGGATGATATTCAGTGCAAACAACTTGCCCTGGAATACATCCTTCGGCACACCTTGATTCTGCGCTGCAGCCATTGATGCCAGCAAAATCAGTCAAACTCCTGCCCTGGGAAATATTTTCTTCGTTCCCTGTCTCATAGTAACGATCCTTCCTGTCCATTGGTTGACCCGCTCAGAAAATCAATTTCCCGATATATGTCAAATTGGTGCTGTGGAATCAGCACATCACTTGGTGCCGACCAGGTTGTTGAATTCATCAGCGCGTCTGGATGAGGAAATCATCATTAAGCGCTGGTTGCTGATCTGGCCAGAGCCTGACGACAATCGCCATCACGGCGATCGCTGCAGCAATGCCACCAGTGGATTGTTCTCCAGCGCATCAGCTTCCCTCATATGTCCTCCAGAACGTTGGTGCCCCGCATGGTGGATGCTTATGACAGCCCAACCAGATTGTATTGCCCGAAATCCTTTAGTTGGGGGACGTAAAGTGGGGACACCCACCGACTGTTGGCCGTCCGATTCAGGCTGCCGACGGCCTTCGAGTTAATGGCTACGTGAAAATCCAGTAGCTGAAGCCCCTCTGATTTCGATGGATGTCCTGAACTAAAACCCTGGATTGGCGAGATCTTGCAGATGTTCCGACCTGGCGCGGCTGGATCAAGTCGCCTTACTTCCCTACCCTCTCACCTGCATAGTTTGTTTGAGGTCTACATGATGAAAAACTCGTACGCTGACCTGCGCCGGCTGATCGTTTCAACCAAACCCTCGAAACCGTTGCTTTTGCTCGCAGGGCTCTTTGTGTTGATCGAAATAGCCGCGACCTTGTGGTTTCCTATTTTGACACGCGACCTCGTCGACTTCCTCGGTGAAGGGCAGCAATTTGGCTCGCTCCTGTGGCAGCTTCTTGGTGTGCTTTTGTCCCTTGCAATTGCCGGGGGAATAAGCCGATATCTACTGGCGAAAGCGGGGCAAGCAGTTGTACGAACGCTGCGTACCGAAATTGCGTCGAAACTCATTCATCAACCTGTTCGATTTTTCGACAAACAGGCATCCGGAGAACTTGCTTCTAGAGTGGTCAACGATTCGACGGTCATATCGACGCTTGTTACAACGCAGGTAATGAACCTCATTTCCGGGGTGCTCCTATTGGTGGGATCGTCGATCGTACTCCTGATTCTCGATGTCAAATTGACGCTGGTTCTGTTCGGCCTGATATTCGCCGCATTCCTGGTGATCATTCCCATAGCGATGAAAATGGAGGCAATCGCTAAAAGCACCCAGGACAAGACGGCTTCGTTGACTGGAATATTGACGCAGGTGTTCTCCGAAATGCGGCTGGTGAAGGCATTTCTTGCAGAGGACCGGGAAATCAGACGGAGCAAAGTCGAAATCGCGGCGCTTTACAAACTGGGCATACGTGATGCGAAGATCAGCGTGGCCCTGGAGCCGATAATCAGCCTCGCCATGACGCTGTCGATTATTTCTATTCTTGGCTACGGTGGTTTTCGTGTCGCGGCCGGAGATCTGTCTGTCGGCACGCTCACCGC
>QIHS01000391.1 GCA_003229095.1 Woeseia sp.
ATCAAGACGGTGAAGCACAAGAAGGGTCACCTGGTGGCCGTGTCGCGTTCGGGTGAAATCTCGGTCGTCAATGAGCACGGTCGCGAACGCGAGCGCTACAAACTTCCTTACGGTGCAATGATCAGCATTGAGGACAACAGCGCAGTGAAGCAAGGCCAGGTTGTTGCTAACTGGGACCCGCACACTCACCCGGTCGTGTCGGAAGTGGCCGGCAAGCTGCAGTTCCAGGATTTTGTTGATGGCATAACGGTGTCGGAACAGGTCGATGAAATGACCGGCCTTACCAGCATTGTCATTCTTGATCCGAAAACCCGCGGTCCTTCAACCAAGGACCTGCGTCCTGTTGCCAAACTGGTCGACAAAAAGGGCAATGACATCTGCTTCGCCAACACCGAGATTCCGGCGGTTTATGCACTACCGACCGGGGCTATTCTCAACATGGGTGACGGAGCGAACGTGTCCGTCGGCGACATTATCGCGCGCATTCCGCAGGAGTCTTCGAAGACTCGCGATATTACCGGCGGGTTGCCGCGTATCGCTGACTTGTTCGAGGCCCGTAAGCCCAAGGAGTCGGCGATCATGGCCGAGCACACCGGCACGGTCAGCTACGGCAAAGAAACGAAAGGCAAGCGACGACTCGTCATCACAGAAGAGTCGGGTGAGAGTCATGAGGAACTGATTCCGAAGTGGCGCCACCTGAATGTCTTCGAGGGCGAGCAGGTTGTCCGCGGCGAGGTTATTGCCGACGGCGAGCCTAACCCGCACGACATCCTGCGTTTGCAGGGCGTTCAGAACCTGGCCGATTACCTGGTTCGCGAGATCCAGGACGTTTACCGTTTGCAGGGCGTGAAGATCAACGACAAGCACATCGAAGTGATTATCCGCCAGATGTTGCGCAAGGTAATCGTGGTGAGCGCGGGCGAGAGTAACTATCTCCGTGGCGAACAGATTGATCGTGCACGGGCTTACGAGACTATCGATACGCTTACCGCTCAGCGCAAAGACCTGCTGACATTTGAGCCGGTTTTGCTCGGCATCACCAAGGCATCGCTGGCGACCGAATCGTTCATCTCCGCGGCCTCCTTCCAGGAAACCACGCGCGTATTGACTGAAGCGGCCGTACGCGGCTTGAGCGACAATCTTCGCGGCCTGAAAGAAAACGTGATTGTGGGTCGGCTGATTCCGGCTGGAACGGGTTACGCACACCACGCAGAACGTCGCAGAACCCGCGAACAGGATCTCGCAGATCAACTGAAAGAACTGGATGTAGAGCTACAAGCTGCTGAATTAAAAAAAGAAACTTCGATTGAGGCCATTGCGGCGGAGGTCGCTGCGGCGGTGGCTGCGGAGGCTGAAGTGGCGGTTGAAGTTGCGCCGGAAGGTGAGGAGCCGCCGGCGGCGAGTTAGCTCAGGAAGGGTAGAAAAATGTTGCCGACGAACGACAAAATCAGTCCGCTTGACAGCGATATCCGGGCATCAATACAATGCCCGGCCTCCAATACGGGGCCGGGTTTGATCCCGGGTCTGCAATTGAATGACGAGATTCAGGTGATTCCCTTTTGTTTCAGGGATTTAGCCGCGAGACTCGTCGAACCTGCAAGCTGGGCCAGGAATGGTTCGGTGGTAGGGCACGCGCCGAAATCGCGAGCTACTTTTACGATTAAACGTTATCTAACAAGAGAAGGCCCATGGCCACAACAAATCAGCTAGTTCGTAAGCCACGATCGTCCAAAGTGGTCAAAAGTACTGTCCCCGCACTGGAGGGCAGTCCGCAAAAGCGAGGTGTGTGTACACGCGTGTATACGACCACGCCAAAGAAGCCGAATTCCGCGATGCGCAAGGTCGCTCGTGTACGGCTGACCAATGGTTTTGAAGTCACCAGTTACATCGGTGGTGAAGGACACAACCTGCAGGAGCACTCGGTCGTGTTAATACGTGGCGGCCGTGTTAAAGATTTGCCAGGCGTGCGTTATCACACCATTCGAGGAACGCTGGACTGTTCCGGCGTCGGTGATCGCCGGCAGGGACGCTCCAAGTACGGCACTAAACGTCCTAAATAGGTTTTCACAGTAATAACTCACAATAATAACTCACAATAATAATTCACATTAAAAAAACAGCTTTAGATAAAGCGACTGCCAGCCCCATTTAACCGAATTCGAGAATCACAATGTCAAGAAGATCCCAGGCCCCAAAACGCAGCATCCTGCCGGACCCAAAGTACGGTAGTGAGCTGTTGGCAAAATTCATGAACATGATCATGAATGACGGCAAAAAGTCCGTTGCGGAACGAATCATTTACGGTGCGCTTGACCGGATCATCGAAAAGAATACAGATGCTGAAAGCAAGCCGCTTGAGGTTCTGGAGCAGGCGCTTGAGAACGTGAAGCCGGTCGTTGAAGTTAAGTCTCGCCGTGTTGGTGGTGCGACCTACCAGGTGCCGATCGAGGTTCGCCCTGCACGTCGCCAGACATTGGCAATGCGCTGGGTTATTGAGGCCGCGCGCAAGCGCAGTGAAAAATCAATGGCACACCGTCTCGCGCACGAACTGATTGATGCAGCGGACAACCGTGGCACAGCCGTGAAGAAGAAAGAAGACACCCACCGTATGGCAGAAGCGAACAAAGCTTTCTCTCACTACCGCTGGTAAGTCTTGCCCGACCGGTTTGCAAGGATACTGAGTGTTCTATCCATCTGATAATTGTGGGTTCAGCGCGCCTGTGGTGTTCCGCAGTAAGGCGCAGCGTGAAGCCAATGGTGGTTCCATTGTCGAGTGCTGGAACGCAGCTGCGGAACACCACAGGCACGCCCTTCGGGTTAGCTTGTCAACGCCCACGGACTGCGTTGCGCCTCTTGACAATGGGCCCGCCATTGCCTGCGAGTCGCGTCTTGCCGTGAACGTTGACAAGCTAACTGAACCTGCAATTATCAGATGGATAGAGCACTAGTGGCACGCACAACCCCAATCGAACGCTATCGAAATATCGGTATCATGGCGCACATCGATGCGGGCAAAACGACGACGACAGAGCGCGTTCTCTATTACACCGGGGTTTCTCACAAGATTGGCGAGGTGCATGACGGCGCAGCTGTCATGGACTGGATGGAGCAGGAGCAAGAGCGTGGCATCACGATAACGTCTGCCGCAACAACCTGTTTCTGGAGCGGCATGGACAAGCAGTTCGAGGAACATCGCGTCAACATTATCGATACGCCCGGGCATGTGGATTTCACCATTGAAGTCGAGCGTAGCCTGCGCGTCCTGGATGGCGCCGTAACGGTCCTGTGTTCAGTGGGTGGTGTCGAACCGCAGACGGAAACGGTCTGGCGGCAGGGCAACAAATACAATGTCCCGCGCATGCTTTTTGTGAACAAGATGGATCGTGCCGGCGCGGATTTTCTTCGCGTTGTCGCGCAGGTCAGTGAAAGGCTCGGCGCAAACCCGGTACCTGTTCAACTGCCGATTGGCGCAGAAGAAAAATTCGAAGGCGTTATCGACCTGATTCGCATGAAAGCAATCTACTGGGAAGAAGAAAACATGGGTGCAGCCCATGAAATTCGTGACATCCCGGAAGACATGTTGGCGGAAAGCAATGAATGGCGTGCAAAAATGATTGAAGCCGCCGCTGAAGCCAACGATGAATTCATGGAGAAATTCTTCGAGGACAGTGATCTGAGCGAAGATGAAATTCGCCGGGGCTTGCGCCAGCGTACGCTGTCCGGCGAAATCGTAGTGGCTTTGTGCGGTTCGGCCTTCAAGAACAAGGGTGTGCAGGCGATGTTGGATGGCATCATTGAATTCATGCCGTCACCGACAGACGTACCGCCGATTAAAGGCATGCTCGACGACGAATCAGAGGGTACTCGTCAAGCGAATGACAGTGAGCCGTTCGCCGCTCTGGCGTTCAAAATCGCGACCGACCCGTTCGTGGGCAACCTGACATTTTTCCGCGTCTATTCAGGTGTTCTGAACTCGGGCGACACTATTTACAATCCGGTCAAAAGCAAACGCGAACGAATCGGTCGTATTTTGCAGATGCACTCCAATGACCGGAAAGAAATTAAGGAAGTGCGTGCCGGCGATATCGCCGCTGCTGTGGGTCTGAAGGACGTAACAACCGGCGACACACTGTGTGCACTCAAAAACACCATAACGCTCGAGCGCATGGAGTTTCCCGAGCCGGTCATCGCCGTCGCAGTTGAACCGAAAACCAAACCGGATCAGGAGAGAATGGGCGTGGCACTGCAAAAACTCGCCAAAGAAGACCCTTCATTTCGGGTCGCAACTGATGAGGAGTCCGGGCAGACGATTATTTCCGGAATGGGTGAGCTACATCTCGACATTATTGTCGATCGAATGCGCCGCGAATTCAATGTCGAGGCCAATATCGGCAAACCCCAGGTGGCTTATCGTGAAACCATTCGAAACACGGTCGAGCAGGAAGGTAAATTTATTCGCCAGTCCGGTGGTCGCGGCCAGTATGGCCACGTATACATCAAGATCGAGCCACTGGAGCCGGGTACGGGCTACGAATT
>QIHS01000286.1 GCA_003229095.1 Woeseia sp.
CATCGTTGCCGAACGGCCAGCGTTCTGTCGGCGTTGACATGACCCTGACTGCCCCGGGCTGCGGCATGGGCGAGATTCTGGCACAGGACGCACAGGAAAAAATTGCAATCATTCCAACAATCGCTGACGTTCGGGTCGAACTGGTGTTTGATCCACCCTGGAATCAAACCATGATGTCTGACGAGGCAAGACTGCAAACCGGCCTCATGTAATAATCGACCGTAGATATGAAAACCATCACCATTCTACGGCACGCTAAATCAAGTTGGGGCCACTCCGATCTCGTGGACTTCGACCGCCCACTGAACGAGCGCGGAGAGCGAGATGCGCCTGAAATGGGCCGGCGCATGCAGGCGGCGGACATTCGCCCGTCACTGATCGTGAGCAGCCCGGCTGCAAGAACCTGGACGACAGCCAAACTGGTCGCGGTGGAAATCGGCTACCCGACCGAATTCCTGCAACGAGAACGCGACCTGTACCACGCCGGCCCGAAACGAATCTACGATGTCATCGCGGCACAGGATGAGGGATTCAAGAGCATTTTGATTGTCGGCCACAATCCGGGACTGACCGAGCTGGCCAATCAACTGGTTCCCAATCTGACTTCAAATATGCCAACTGCAAGCTTTGTTTCCGTCCTTATCGATACAGACACCTGGGATCTGCAAAGCCGCCGATCGGCAGAACTCATTGAGTACGATTACCCAAAACGTCGACGCTAATCTGCTTTACCGCTGCGGGTGCGCAGTAAACGCCGCGTATGTTTGTCCGGCTTCCCTGCAGTCCTTGGCATTTGCCTGCGATCTGCCCGTATATTCGCGAGCATCTTCTCCCGCCTCAAGACCGATTCTTCATCCTCGGTATACGCCAGCCTTGCTTCGGCCGCCGGCCCTCGCCGATCAGGCAATTCTCTGGCTTGCAGGCTAAACGTCAGTTGATCGCGAACAAGTTCAATGGTGTCCCCAGTGGATACATGACTGGAAGGTTTTGCTCTGACACTGTTGATGCTGACATGGCCACCGGCAACCGCTTTGCCTGCCAATGCGCGAGTCTTGTGAAATCGCGTAAACCACAACCATTTATCCACTCGCATGTTCGAATTCCTGCCTGCCCGTACGACACACCAATGTAACCCAGAATCTGCCTCTGCCTGATATACTTTGCGGCCTTTCTCCACCGAGAGCTATCTCGTGTCGCAAAACCCCGTGTCGAAAACTTTTTTAGGCTCGCTTGCAGAGCAAACAGAAGCGCTGAAAAGCGAGGGACTTTTCAAGCGCGAACGCCTTATCGATGGGCCTCAACAGGCAGAAATAAACGTTCGCGAGAATGGCCAGGTTTCGTCAGTGCTTAACCTGTGCGCCAACAACTATCTCGGGCTCGCCAATCATCCGACCATTATCGAGGCCGCGCACAAAGCCCTGGATGAATACGGTTACGGAATGGCGTCCGTACGATTTATCTGCGGTACGCAAACAATCCACAAAGAGCTTGAGGAACGTATCAGCCGTTTTCTGGGCACAGAAGACACGATTCTCTATCCCTCATGCTTTGACGCCAATGGTGGCTTATTCGAAACATTGCTGAGCAATCAGGACGCGGTGATCAGCGATGCCCTTAACCATGCCAGCATCATCGACGGCATTCGCCTTTGTAAGGCGAAACGGTTTCGCTATCAGAACAACGACATGAACGATCTCGAATCGAAATTAAAGGAAGCTGCTGATTGCCGCGAAAAACTGATCGTCTCCGATGGCGTGTTTTCCATGGATGGCACGATTGCCAACCTGGGTGACATCTGCGATCTTGCGGAACGCTATGGCGCACTCACTATGATCGACGACTGCCATGCCAGCGGTTTTCTCGGCGCGACCGGCAGAGGCACACACGAATTCCGCGACGTCATGGGCCGCATCGACATCATCACTGGCACGCTTGGCAAGGCGCTTGGCGGTGCGTCCGGCGGATTCACTTCAGGACGCAAAGAAATCGTCGGCTGGCTTCGACAACGATCTCGTCCGTATCTGTTTTCCAACTCGGTGGCACCTGCTATTGCGGCCACCTCAATTGCGGTTCTGGATTTACTTGAGAACGACGACAGCCTGCGGCGGCAACTGAGCGAGAATGCGACATACTTCCGTGCTGGCATGAGCAAAGCCGGCTTCGACCTGAAGCCAGGCGAGCACCCCATCATTCCGGTCATGCTTGGCGACGCCCGGATCGCGAGTGACATGGCAGACAAACTTCTGCGGCTCGGTATCTATGTCGTCGGCTTTGCCTTTCCGGTGGTGCCCAAAGGGCAGGCGCGAATCCGAACGCAGATGTCGGCTGGCCTGACTCGCGAGCACCTGGACAAGGCAATCTCTGCGTTCGCCAGTGTCGGTCAGGAATTGGGCGTCATTCATTAATTATTCACCGCGTTTCCAACAAGGTTCAGACCCATGCGTGCACTGGTAAAAGCAAAGCCCGAACGCGGCATCTCACTTCAGGAGATTGACAAACCCGTGGTCGGTCACAACGATGTGCTGATCAAAGTGCAACGTACCGCTATTTGTGGCACCGACATTCATATCTACCAATGGGATGACTGGGCCAGCAAAACCATTCCCCTGCCGCTGGCGATAGGCCATGAATTCTCCGGCGAGATTGTCGAGTGCGGCGCAGAAGTTAAAGGTTATGCCGTTGGAGACCGGGTGTCAGCAGAAGGTCACGTCACCTGCGGCGTCTGCAGGAATTGCCGTGCCGGGAGACGTCATCTTTGTATGAATTCCGTTGGTGTCGGCGTTAATCGAGCCGGCGCCTTCGCTGATTATCTCTCCGTGCCCGCGTTCAATATTTTCAAACTTCCCGACGCGATTGATAACGACATGGCCTCGATACTCGACCCACTGGGCAACGCCACACATACCGCTTTGTCGTTTGACCTGGTCGGCGAAGATGTTTTGATTACCGGCGCCGGTCCAATCGGCATCATGGCGGTCGCGATTGCAAGATATGCCGGTGCCCGCCATATTGTGACTACCGACATCAACGACTACCGGCTCGATCTCGCCAGAAAAATGGGTGCGTCAGTGGCGTTGAATGTGAGCGATGGCTCAATCGAGCAAACCATGCAGGATCTCGGTATGGAGGAAGGATTCGATGTCGGTATGGAGATGTCCGGCAACCCGTCCGCTTTCTGCGACATGCTCAACAGCATGCATCACGGCGGCAAGATTGCACTGCTTGGCATACCACCAGCCGAAACTGCGATTGACTGGACTCAGGTGATTTTCAAAGGACTTATTCTAAAAGGAGTATACGGCCGGGAAATGTTCGAAACCTGGTACAAAATGTCGAGCATGCTGCAAAGCGGCCTCAACATTGATCCCATTATTACCCACCGCTTCCCAATGGAGGACTACCAGCAAGCGTTTGACCTGATGGAGTCGGGGCAGTCAGGCAAGATTATCCTGAACTGGGAATAGCAGCAGGCATTCCAAAAAAAACCAGGAACGTGGTGATACCAAACAATATCATTCTGTTTGACGGCGTCTGCAATTTTTGCAATGGGATCGTGAATTTCGTATTCAGGAACGACCGCGACGAGGCCTTCAGTTTTTCACCGATTCAGTCTGCGGCCGGACAAGAGATTCTCAAACTGCACGGATACGACCCGAACAATTTCGATACGTTCTTCCTGATTCGGGATGGACGAGCCTACGTCAAAAGTGATGCTGCACTGCTCGTGGTCAAGTCCCTCAGGAAACCATGGCGCTGGCTATCCGCACTGTGGATCGTGCCCCGCCCGATCCGCAACTTCGTCTATTCGAAAATCGCCGCCAGCAGATACCGCATCTTTGGCAAAATGAACGAATGCATGCTGCCGAACGAAGCACAGAAGAAACGCTTTATCCTTTAACTGCGACAAACCGAAAAGGGGCCGGATACCATCAATTAAACTGTATCCGGCCCCTTTATTTATTCGAATTCGCAGAAGCATTGCGAATACATGCCCTTCGGGTCATCAAACATAACCAGTGGGGCCAGAACTTCCTCCAACATGTTCGCCACACGCTCAACGGAAGAGCTTGGCCGGGACAGTGCACCGAATGTCAGGCCTAACCCGTCTGCGCCAGCGAGAATATCCAACGCGAGCTGTTCGCCGGGGCTCAGTTCCTGTTCGAAGTATTTGAGTCCGAATTCGCCTTCATCCATTTCTGCCAGTTCTGCTGCCGCGAGAATAGCGGCATCGATCTCACCCAACCCGTCAATCAAACCATTTTCAAACGCATCGTTGCCGGTCCAGATTCTTCCCTGCGCAATGCCGTCAACGACTTCTTTTTCCATGTCGCGATGTTCCGCGACGCCGGAGATAAAATTGTCGTAGCCCTTGTTGATGGATAGCTGGAATAACTCCTTGGCCTCATCTGACAATGCACGGTCTACGCGCAGCGCACCGGCCCAAACTGACGTACCGATGCCGTCGGTTGAAATACCCAATTCTTCGAATGACCGCTGAAAGGTCGGGAACATGCCGAATATGCCAATCGAACCGGTGATCGTGTAGGGCGATGCATAGATGCTGTCCGCCGCCATGGATACCCAGTAGCCCCCGGATGCCGCCACGCTGCTCATTGAAACGACAACAGGTTTTCCCGCGGCCTTCAGCGCAAGGACTTCATTGAGAATTACCTCAGACGCGAACGCACTGCCGCCACCGCTATCGATTCTAAATACGACCGCTTTCACCGAGTCATCATTTCGCGCCTGACGCAGAAGTTTCGCGGTCGATTCGCCACCAATCGTGCCTGGCGGTTGAGTGCCGTTCATTATGGTGCCTGCTGCAACAATGACAGCAACATTTTCTGCCGCAACCGAACCACCGTGCAGCAAGCGCATTTGTTGCAAATAATCGCCCAGTGACGCGGTCGGATATTCCCCGTCATCACCATTTGAACCAGCGATATCGACAATTATTTTCTGCAATTCATTGTGTGTTACCAGCCCGTCGACCAGGCCGGCAGTCAGAGCGAGCTGTGCAAAATCGTTGTCATTTGCCTGCACAGTCTCAATCAGGTTTTCCAGAATATTATCGATTGTGCCGGCCTCGATGTTACGTGCGGCCTCGACATCCGTCGTGTATTGAGACCAGAGCTGCTCGATGATATGACTAAGAGACTCTCGGTATGCCGGCGACATGTCATCACGCATGTACGGCTCGACGGCTGCCTTATAGGTGCCCACCCTGAAGATATTCCAATCGATTTTGAGTTTGTCCAATGCGCTCTTGTAGAAATTCTGGTAGGCGCCAAAACCGCTCAGAATCAAGACGCCGTCGGGATGCATGTAAATCTCATCTGCACGGGCAGCCAGGTAGTAGGATCCTTGCGAATAGAAATTGGCCTTTGCGATGACCTTTTTTCCGGATTCCTGGAAATCATCGATCGCATCGCCAATACGACTTAGTTTGCTGAGCCCGCCACCTGGCATGGCGGAAAGGTCCAGCACGACGACAGTAATTCGATCATCGTCTTTAGCGAACTCCAGCCCATCGACGATATCCTGAACCAGTGTTTGTGCTTCGACATCACCCAGCAATTCTTCCAGTGCACGATCGAACGGGTCTCCGGCCATTTGGTCAACCAGCCTGCCGGCGGGCTGAATCAGTAACGCGGCACTTCCCGGAATGGGTGCAGATGACGACATTAAGACACTGATAATAATAGAGAAAATGAAAATCATTACCAATAGGTGTACGATCTTGCGAAAGCCGTCAACGAGCGACCAAATCCATGAAAACACGCTTCCAATTGTTTTTCCAATACTCATATTTTATTCCACTTTGTCTGTCGCAACGCCTTCATCCGGCGGCTGCGAATAAGAAATACGATAAATTACGCCATTTTGATCATCGCTGACCAGCAACGAACCATCGGTCAGGACCAGCAAATCGACAGGTCGACCGGCGACCTCCTCGTCCTGCAACCAACCCTCGGCAAATCCTTCATACGCAACAGGTTTGCTGCCTTCCATGCGCACCATGCTGATCCGATAACCCACTTTTTGCGAGCGATTCCAGGATCCGTGCTCTGCAATGAATGCCTGGCCAAAGTACTCCGCAGGAAACATGCTGCCCGAATAAAATACTACCCCAAGTGGTGCGACATGCGCTCCGAGTTTCTGTGCAGGCGCATCAAATTCCGAACAACTTCGTTCAGAACCGAATTCAGGATCAGCGATGTCGCCGCCATGACAATACGGAAAACCGAAATGCATGCCCTGCCGATCGACATGATTCAACTCTCCAGCCGGCACATCATCACCCATCATGTCCCGGCCATTGTCAGTGAACCACAGGTCGCCGGTTGATGGATGCCAGGTAAAACCCACTGAATTCCGAATACCGGATGCGACAACTTCCTGATTACTGCCGTCAGAATCCATGCGAATAATATTCGCAAATCCTTCCCGCTCGCATACATTGCATGGCGCGCCAATGGCAACATACAGCTTTCCATCCGGGCCGAAATCGATATAGCGCCATCCGTGATGTCTTTCGGTCGGCAGAGAATCAATCACGACGATGGGTTCAGGCAGGTTTTCAATCCGATTTTCGATATCGTCGTAACGTGTTATACGGTGATTTTCCGCAACATATAAATTGCCATTGTGAGTGGCAATCCCGTTAGGCATCCTGAGGCCTTCGGCGAGCGTTATCACGATTGGCGAAGCATCATCCTGCGGCACCAGTGCATAAACGCGTCCGTCGCGACGAGTCGACACAAAAACAGTACCGTTGGCACCCAAGGCCATCGACCTTGCATTGGTCACTTCGTCAGCCCAGATTTCGATAGAGAAACCGGGCGGCATGGAAATATCGGCGAGATCCAGATCTGTCTGCGC